>DATKAL010000150.1:0-3389 GCA_035498135.1 Anaeromyxobacter sp. | reverse complement strand
CACCGCTGAAGGTCACCTTGCCGTTCTGGACCAGGAACGTGCGCCCGTTGATGGGCTCCACGAAGCCGCGCACCACCTCCACCGTCCCGGTGACCAGGTCTCCCTCGGCGCCGTGCTCGTAGGTGACGTCGGCCTTGAGATCGAGCTGGAGTCGCGGCTTGCTGCCCACCACGGACACCTTGGTCGGGACGAGGAGCCGGAGCGTGATGGCGTAGGGCTTCTCGCCCGCGCCCGGAGCGGCGGCGTTTGCCCCCTTGCGCGGCGGACGGCCGACGACGATGTCGACCCGCCGGTCGATGGACTGGAGCTTGCGGGGCGTCTGGCGGGGGAGGTGGATGGTGCCGCGGTCGACGGTCAGCGTGGCGTCGAGGGCGCCCGGCCGGGAGCTGCCGCTGGCCCGGACCACCAGCTCCTCCACCCGGGCCACCTCGGTCCCGGCCCGCACCAGCGAGAGCCCGTGGGCCTCGAGCCCCCCCTCGAGCTTCCCCTTCCCGCTGGCGATGCCGCGGAGGGCGCCGTGCGCCTCGAGCGTCCCCTCGCTCCGCCGGGCCGAGAGCTTCTCGAGCTCGACCGCGTCCTCGGACACCTTCAGGCCGATGGCGATCCCGGTCCACTCCCCGAGCTCCGCCACCGCCACCGCCCCGCGCTCCACCCGGAGCGTCCCCCGGGGCGTGAGCCGCGCCAGGGGACCGCGGGCGGAGACGTCGGCCTCCAGCTTCCCGGCGGCCTCCCGGAAGAGGCTCGGCGCCAGCGCGGAGAGCACCCCCAGGTCGAGCGCCTGGGCGCGCACGGTCGCCTCCGCGGGGGCGGCCCGCAGCGCCTCGCCCGAGGTGCCGAGGCCGAGCGGGGCCTCGACCGCCACCGAGGCGGCCAGGGTCCCCCCGGCGGCGGGGGCGAGCTCCACCGCCGCGGTGCCCCGCGAGCCCTCCCAGCGGGCCTTCAGGCGGGCGTTGCCCAGGGGGCGGCCGTCCAGCACCATGCCCGTGCCGGAAGCCTCGAGCGACCCCTGGAGCGCCGCCAGCGTCCCCGAGGCGGTGAGGCGCGCCTCCACCGCGCCGGAGACCGGGAGCCCCGCCTCGGTCGCGTGCGAGAGCGCCGCGCTCGGCACCGTCGCCTCGAGCTGCAGGGGCGCCCGACGCAGCCCTTCCCCCCGCGCCAGCCGCTCCGGCGGAGCCCCGAGCGCTCCGCGAACCGACAGCACCTCCTCGCCGGCGACCGCTCCGCGGACCGCCACCGCCAGCCGATCGGCCGCGGCGGTGACCTCCACCCTGGCCCCGATGCGCGAGACCCCCAGGGCGGCGCCCTCCGAGAGCTCGAGGGTCGCGCCCCCGCGCGGCGCCAGCGGTGGCCCTTCCAGGTGGGCGGTCCCCGACACCTTGCCCGCGAGCTCCTCCGGGATCCCGAGCCGCCCCGAGAGCGCCGACAGGTCCAGCTCCGAGAGCTGCACGTCGCCGGTGACCTTCGCGGCGGCGAGCCCCCGGAGCGCCTCGCCCGGCCGGGCCAGGAGGTCGGCGAGGTCGAGCGGCAGGGACGCGTCCGCCACCAGCGTGCGGCGCCCGCCCAGCCCGGCCTCGGCGTGCGCCTCCATCCGGACCCCGGGGACGTCGGCCCGCAGCGAGAGCGAGATGCCCGAGAGCTCATCGTAGACCCCGCCGGTGAGGCTGGCGGAGAGGCGCAGCGCCGGCGCCCCCACCGCGCCCGAGAGCTCGGCCGCGCCGGAGGCGGAGCCCGAGGCCGGCAGGTCGAGCCCGGCCGCGCGGAGCACGGCCTCGAGCGGCACCTCCTCGGCCCGGAGGGTCGCCTCGAGCGGGGCGCCGGGCCGGCCCTGGAGCGGCACGGGGACGTCCGCCCGGAGGTCCACGCTCCCGCCGCCGGCGCGGGTGACCGCCAGGGCGACGGCGGCCCGGCGGGCGGCGCCGTCGAAGCGGAGGTCGGCGAGCGCCGTGAGCCCGGCCAGGCCGTGCACGGCCCCGCCCGACACGCTCAGGTTCCCCTTCACCGTGGCCGCGGCCGGCTCTCCGGAGGCCCGGAGGTCGGCCGAGACCGTCCCGCCGATCCCGATCCCGGCGGGGAGGAGTCCGGCCGGCAGCCCCTCCAGCCGGACTCCCGCCAGGACGAGGTGGGCGTCGAGCACGCCCGACCTCGCCAGGCCGCCCTCGAGCACCAGGCGCTGGCCTCCTCCCTCCAGCTCCAGCCGATCCACCCGGGGCCCGTCCAGCGAAACGGTGGCGGGCTCGCGGAGGGCGTAGCGCGTGCCGGGGTAGCCCAGGGTCAGCTCCGACACCTCGACCCGCGCCCAGTCCGGCGTCCTGCGCCCGCGCGCCGCGAGGGTGACCGGGTCGCGCCCCAGGCCGGGCACCAGCGCGGAGGCCGAGAGCTGCCCCTCGCCGCCGGCGGCGAGGGTGGCGCGGAGGAACAGGGCGCGGGCCCACTCCTCGCCCCCGGTCACCACGCGCTCGGCGGTCGCGTCCACGTGCCCCTCGGGGGCGCGGGGCCAGCCCGACAGGTGCACCTCGCCCCGCACGCCGCCCAGCTCGATGTTGCCCGCGGCGAAGGCGGGCGCGTCCACGGTCGCGTCCGCGGTGGGGGCCGCGGTCGTGCCCGCCAGGCTGGCGCCGATCCGGCCGTGCCCGGCGAGCTCCGGGACCTTCTCGCCGAGGAGCGAGGAGACGTTGGCGAGCGCCCTCGACAGGTCGCCGACGGTGGCGTCCACCTTGCCCCCCACCGGCCCGCCCTCCTTCCAGCGGCCGCTCCCCTCGATCGCGATCCCCGGGGCGGAGAGGGAGAGCCGCTGCACCTCCCAGGCCCCCGGCTCGATCCGCGCCACCGCCTCGCCCGGCCCGACCTCCCCGCCGCGCAGGCGCGAGCGGGAGAGGGTGAGCTCGAGCCGGCCCCGGGTGGTCCGGAGCGCGTCGCCCGCGACCGCGCCGTGGGCGGTGAGGGTGATCCGACCGGCGGGCAGCGTCGCGTCGACCGCGGCCGGGTCGAAGCGATCGAGGACCGCCGAGAGCCCGAGCGCCCGGGCGCCGTCGAGCCGGGCGGCGAGGGCCACGTCCGCGCGCCCCTCGTGGGCCGGCGAGCGGGGCGCGACGTGCAGGGCGACGGTGGCGATCCGGCCGTCGGCGAGGCCGAAGCCGGAGAGCTCGACGTCGTCGCCGGGCGGCGCCTCGGGGACGAGGGCCCGCGCCTGGGCGCGATCGAGGGCGAGGCGGGCGAGCGCCACCCGGCCGGTGCGGGCGGCGAGGTCCGCCTCTCCGGCCGCCACCAGGCTCGAGCTCCCGAGGCGGGCCCGGAGCACCGGCAGCCGGAGCGCCGCCCCGGCGAGCGAGCCGCGCAGGTCGAGGGTGATGGGCACCGCGGTGGGGCGCTCAAGCGTGCCGTGCAGGGAG
>DATKAL010000149.1:0-21433 GCA_035498135.1 Anaeromyxobacter sp. | reverse complement strand
CCCGCGGGCGAACCGCTCGGGCCCGTGGGAGAGCATGGGGTTCAGGTAGCCCATCAGGGCGATGGGGACCTCGGTGCGGGCGCGGACGGCGCGGGCCAGGTCGAGCACCCGCGCCACGGTGGTCCCGGCGGCGAGCGCGCGGCCGGCCGCCGCCTGGATGGTGGGGCCGTCCGCGATCGGATCGGAGAACGGGACCCCGAGCTCGAGCAGGTCGGCCCCCCCCTCGACGCAGGCGAGGGCCATGGCCCGCGAGCCGTCGAGGTCGGGGTCCCCCCCCATCACGTAGGTGACCAGGGCGGCGCGCCCCTCGGAGCGGGCCCGGGCGAAGGCGGCCGCGATCCGGTCGGGGGCGGTGCCCGGCGCCGGCGCAGGGGCGGCGCTCATCGCCCGCCTCCCCGCCGCGCTCTCGCCCGCCTTGGCGCCGGCTTCCTCCAGCCCTCGTCGCCGGCGAGCATCTTGCGGACCTGCTCCACGTCCTTGTCGCCGCGCCCGGAGACGTTCACGAGCAGGAGCCCCCCCGGCCCGATCTTCCGGGCGAGCTTCCGCGCCGCGGCCACGGCGTGGGCGCTCTCCAGGGCGGGGATGATCCCCTCGAGCCGCGCCAGGAGCTGGAAGGCGTCGAGCGCGTCCTTGTCGGTCTGGGGCATGAGCGTGAGCCGGCCCTGGTCCTTGAGCCAGGAGAGCTCCGGGCCGACGCCCGGGTAGTCGAGGCCGGCGGAGATCGAGTGGGCCTCGGCGATCTGGCCGTCCCGGTCCTGGAGGACGTAGCTGCGCGAGCCGTGGAGCACGCCCGGCCGCCCCCTGGCCAGCGAGGCCCCGTGCCGGCCGGAGGAGAGCCCGTGCCCGGCCGCCTCCGCCGCCACCAGCTCCACCCCCTCGTCCTCCAGGAAGGCGCCGAAGACCCCCATCGCGTTCGAGCCGCCGCCCACGCAGGCCACCACCGCGTCGGGGAGCCGGCCGCAGAGCTCCAGCACCTGCCGCCGGGCCTCCCGGCCGATCACCGACTGGAGCTCGCGGACCAGCGCCGGGTAGGGGTGGGGGCCGGCCACCGAGCCGATGATGTAGTGGGTGTCGCGGACGTGGGTGACCCAGTCGCGCAGGGCCTCGTTCATCGCGTCCTTGAGGGTGCGCGAGCCGGAGGTGACCGGGATCACCCGCGCCCCGAGGAGCTCCATCCGGAAGACGTTCAGGGCCTGGCGCTCCACGTCGAGCGCCCCCTGGTAGACCTCGCAGGGCAAGCCGAAGAGGGCGGCCGCGGTGGCGGTGGCCACCCCGTGCTGCCCGGCGCCGGTCTCGGCGATGATCCGCCTCTTCCCCATCCGGCGGGCGAGCAGGATCTGGCCCAGGGTGTTGTTGAGCTTGTGGGAGCCGGTGTGGCAGAGGTCCTCGCGCTTGAGGAGGATCCGGCACCCCCCCGCCTCGGCGGAGAGCCGGCGGGCCTCGGACACCGGGGTCTCGCGCCCCGCGTAGCGCCGCAGGAGCTCGTCCAGCTCCGCCTGGAAGGCGGGATCGGCCCGCGCCACCTTCCAGGCCGCCTCCAGCTCGTCCAGCGCGGGGACCAGCGTCTCGGGGACGAACCGGCCCCCGTAGGCGCCGAAGCGCCCGCGCACGTCGGGGAGGGACACCGCGGTCATCTCCTCGTCTCCTCGCTCGGCCTGGTCACGCCTGCCTCGCCGCCTCGATGAACTTCCGGAGCTTCGCCGGATCCTTCACCCCGGGCGCCGCCTCGACGCCGCTCGCCACGTCCACCCCGAGGGGCCGCACCGTCCGGATGGCGGCGGCCACGTTCTCCGGCGTGAGCCCGCCCGCGAGCCAGACGGGCAGCTCCCGGGCCACCTCCGCCGCCACCGTCCAGTCGAAGCGCGCCCCGCTCCCGCCGAAGCCGGACGAGTCGGCGTCGAGGAGGAAGGCCTCCACCTCGTAGGAGACGAGGGCGGTGAGCGAGCCCCGGCCGGACACCCGGATCGCCTTCACCACCGGGACGCCCAGGCCCATGCAGAGCGCCGGCTCCTCGTCGCCGTGAAGCTGCACGGTGCCCACCCCGGACCGGGCCACGGCGTCGAGCACCGTCTCCCGGCTCGGGTTCACGAACACGCCGAAGGCGCGGATCCCCGCGGGCAGGGCGGCCACCAGGGGTCGGGCGGCGGCCGGGGCCAGGTAGCGCTTCGAGCCGGGCCAGAAGTTGAAGCCGACGGCGTCGGCGCCGAGCGAGGCGGCGAGGAGCGCATCCTCGAGCCGGGTGATCCCGCAGATCTTGATCCTCGGCGCGGCGGGGCTCACGCCGACATCTCCCGGAGGAGCGCGCCCGGATCCGTCGCCCGCACGAGCGCCTCCCCCACGAGCAGGTTGGCGGCCCCGGCGCGGCGGAGCCGGCGGGCGTCCTCCGCGGTGCGGACCCCGCTCTCGGCCACGCCCTTCACGCCGGGCGGGAGGCCGGGGAGGATCGCCTCGGAGGCGGCCAGGTCGACCCGGAAGGTGCGCAGGTCCCGGTTGTTCACCCCCACGATCCGGGCGCCGGCGGCGAGCGCCACCTCCACCTCGGCCGGGTCGTGGACCTCCACCAGCGCCGCGAGCCCGAGGGCCCCGCAGGCGTCGTGCAAGCGGCGGAGCGCCTCCGCCCCGAGGGCGGCCACGATCAGGAGGGCCGCGTCCGCCCCCGCCGCCCGCGCCTCGAGGAGCTGGTAGGGATCGACCACGAAGTCCTTCCGGAGCAGGGGGACGTCCACCGCCGCCCGCACCGCCTCCAGGTCGGCGAGCGAGCCGCCGAACCCGGGGCCGTCGGTGAGGACGGAGATGGCGGCCGCCCCGGCGGCCGCGTACCGGCGGGCCTGCGTGGGCGCGTCCAGCCCGGCGTCGATCGCCCCGGCCGAGGGGCTGGCCCGCTTCACCTCGGCCACGATCCGGACCGGCCCGCCCCGGGGCGAGAGGGCGGCCGCGAAGCCGCGGGGGGCGGGGGCGTCGGCCAGGCGGGCGCGCAGCTCCGCCTCGGGCAGGGCCGCCCTCCGGGAAGCGACCTCGTCCGCCTTCCGGGTCAGGATGTCGCCGAGGAAGCTCATGGAGCGCGGGTGCTCTCCTCCACCAGCCGGCGGAGCTTCTCGGCGGCCGCGCCCCGATCGATCGCCTCGGCCGCCTGCCTGACCCCGGCGCGGAGGTCGGCGGCCGCCCCGGCGCAGACCAGCGCGGCGGCGGCGTTGGCGAGGACCGCGTCGCGGGGAGCGCCCTTCTGGCCCCCCAGGACGTCCCCGAGGATCCGGGCGTTCCGGGGAGCGTCGCCGCCGGCGATCTCCTCCTCGCGGTGGCGGGAGAGCCCGAGGTCCTCCGGCTCCATGGCGAAGCGCTCGAGCGCGCCCGCCTTGACCTCGCAGACATGGGTCATGCCGGTGACGGCGATCTCGTCCAGCCCCTCGCCGTGGACCACGAAGGCGTGGGCCGCCCCCAGGGCGGCGAGCACGCCGCCGATCACCGGGACCCAGCGCGGCTCGTAGACGCCCATCACCTGGTGGCGCGCGCCGGCCGGGTTGGCGAGCGGGCCGAGCAGGTTGAAGATCGTCCGCACCCCGAGCTCGCGCCGGATCCCCGCCACCGCCTTGAAGGCCGGGTGGAGGCGCGGGGCGAAGAGGAAGCCGATCCCCACCTCGGCGATGCAGCGCTCCACCACCTCCTTGGGGGCGTCCACGTCCACCCCGAGGGCGTGGAGCACGTCGGCCGAGCCGGAGCGCGAGGAGACGGCGCGGTTCCCGTGCTTGGCGACGCAGACGCCCGCCCCCGCCACCACGAAGGCGGCGGTGGTGGAGATGTTGAAGGTGTTGCGGCCGTCGCCCCCGGTCCCGCAGGTGTCGACGAAGACGTCCCGCCCGACGTGCACCCGGTCCACCCGCTCCCGCATCACCGAGGCGGCGCCGGCGATCTCGTCGACGGTCTCGCCCTTGGCGCGCAGCCCGGCGAGGAAGGCGCCCACCTGGGCGGGGGTGGCGCCGCCGTCGGCGATCTCCCCCATCACCGCGGTCATCTCGGCCCGGGTGAGGTCGTGCCCCTCGAGGAGCTTCGCGATGGCGGGCTGGATCTTCATGTCGCGTTCGCGACCTCGCGGGGCGCTTCCCGCCGGGCTCTTCCACGGGGCGTGCCGCCCCGCCCCGCGAGCGAAGCACGCGGGGTCCCCACCCCTGCTCGGCGGGTCCCTTGGCGCCCCGCGGTCGCGTTCGCGACCTCGCGGGGCGCTTCCCGCCGGGCCGCCTCCGGCGGCGGAGGCAGGCGCGCGAGCCAGTTCCCGAGCAGCGTCTTCCCCTCCACGGTCAGGATCGACTCCGGGTGGAATTGGACGCCCTCCACCTCGAGCCCCTTGTGGCGGAGCCCCATGATCTCCCCCTCCTCGGTCCAGGAGGTGACCTCCAGGGCGCCGGGGAGCGTGGCCCGCTCCACCACCAGCGAGTGGTAGCGGCCGGCCTGGAAGGGCTCGGACACCCCGGCGTAGAGCCCCTGGCCGCGGTGGTGGACCGGGCTCGCCTTGCCGTGGACGATCCGCTCGTTGCGGATCACCCGGCCGCCGAACGCCTGGCCGATGGCCTGGTGGCCGAGGCAAACCCCGAGGATGGGGAGGTCGCCGGCCAGCTCGCGGATGGCGGCCAGGGTCACCCCTGCCTCGTCCGGCGTGCAGGGGCCGGGCGAGATCACCAGGCCGTCCGGGCGCCGGGCTCGGATCCCGGGTACGTCGATCCGGTCGTTCCGGAACACCTCGACGTCCGCCCCGAGCTCGCCCAGGTACTGGACCAGGTTGAAGGTGAAGGAGTCGTAGTTGTCCACCAGGAGGAGGCGCGGGCTCACGAGCGGCCTCCTCTCGCCCGGGGCTCCGGCCTCCGGGCCGCCACCTTCCGGGCCCGCCGGGCGGTGCGAGGCGGGGGGGCGTCCGCCGCCCGGGGCGGCCGGGCCACGGCGTCGAGCAGGCGGGACTCGGCCTGGGCCACGGCGGTGAAGACCGCCCGGGCCTTGTTGAGCGTCTCCTGGTACTCGGTCTCCGGGACCGAGTCGTAGACCAGGCCGCCGCCCGCCTGGACCGAGACCCGCCGTCCGCTCGCCATCAGGGTGCGGATGGCGATGCACATCTCCATGTCCCCGCCGCGATCGAAGTAGCCCACCGCCCCGGCGTAGGGGCCGCGGCGCGCCGGCTCGAGCTCGTCGATGATCTCCATCGCCCGCACCTTGGGCGAGCCGGACACGGTCCCGGCGGGGAAGCCGGCCTGGAGCACGTCCACCGCCCCCAGCCCGGGCGCCAGCCGGCCCTTCACCTCCGACACCAGGTGCATGACGTGGGAGTACCGCTCCACGGTCTTGAGCTGGGTGACCTTGACCGAGCCCACCGCCGAGACCCGGCCGACGTCGTTCCGCCCCAGGTCGACCAGCATCACGTGCTCGGCGTTCTCCTTCGGGTCGGCCCGGAGCTCGGCCTCGAGGGCCTGGTCCTCGGCGGGATCCCGGCCGCGGGGGCGCGTGCCGGCGATGGGGCGGAGCGTGACCTCCCCCTCGCGCAGCTTGATCAGGGTCTCGGGCGAGCTGCCCACCAGCGCCCGGGGGCCGTCCTTCACGAAGAAGAGGTAAGGGGAGGGGTTCACCCGCCGCAGGGCGCGGTAGATCTCGAAGGGGGGGACCGAGACCTCCGCGTCGAAGCGCTGCGAGAGGACGATCTGCTGGCAGTCGCCGGCCCGGACGTACTCCTTGGCCCGCTCCACCGCCGCCAGGTACTCGCGCTTCAGCACCCGGGGGACGAGCTCGGCTGGCCGGGCGGACCGGCGCGCCCGCCGGTCGACCAGCGGCCGGGCGAGGACCCGGAGCCGGGCCTGGAGGCGGCGGACCGCCTCGGCGTAGAGGGCGCGGGGATCGTCGCCCGGCTCGCAGCGGACCTCGCGGATCACGTGGAGCGAGTGGCGGCGGTTGTCGAACGCCACCACCTCGTCGAAGTCCATGAGGAGGAGGTCGGGGAAGCCGAGCTCGTCCGGGTTGGCCACCGGCACCCGGGGCTCGAACAGCCGGACCGCGTCGTAGGTGACGTGCCCCACCAGCCCGCCGGAGAAGGGCGGCGTGCCCGGCACGCGCACCGCGCGGTGAGTGGCGAGGGCGGCCCGGATCGCGGCCAGGGGGTCGCCCGGCTCGCCCAGCTTCCAGCGGAGGACGGCGCGGGGGCCGGCGCCGAGGAAGGAGAAGCGGGCGCTCCGCTCGCCGCCCTCCACCGACTCGAGGAGGAAGGCGCGCTCCTCGCCCCGGGAGAGCTTCAGGAAGGCCGAGACCGGGGTCTCGGTGTCGGCGTCGACCTCGACCCGCACCGGGACGGCGCGGCCGGGCTTGCAGAGCGAGAGGAAGGTCCGGAGGTCCGGGAAGGGGCGCAGGTCAGCGGCGCCAAAGAAACACCGTCATGCCATCACCCGCCGCGCCGGCCCCGGGACCTCGACCGCGTCCCGGGACTGGATCCGGTTCTGGCGATCGACGAGCACCACGGTCGGCTTGAAGGTCCGGGCCTCCGCCTCCTCCAGCTCCGCGAAGGTGGCCAGGATCACCAGATCGCCCGGCTCGTTCAGGTGGGCGGCGGCGCCGTTGATGCAGACCACGCCCGAGCCGCGGGGCCCCTTGATCGCGTAGGTCTGGAGCCGGGTCCCGCGGGTGATGTTCCAGACGTGGACGGCCTCGTACTCCAGGATCCCGGCGGCGTCGAGCAGGTCCTCGTCGACGCTGACCGAGCCCTCGTACTCGAGGTCGGCGTGCGTGACCGTCGCCCGGTGGATCTTGGACTTGAAGAAGGTCCTGCGCATGGTCGGGATCCGTTTACTTACATGCTCGGGGCGTGGCGCGCAAGGCTCCCCCTCGAGGAGCGCGGGCGGCCGCCCGCCGCCTCGCGATTGTGGCCGGGAGGGGGGCTCGGGTAGGGTCGCGCCCACGTGCCCTCGCCCATCGCCGCTCGCCGACTGGAGGTCTTCGCCGCGGCCCGGGCCGAGGGGGCCGCCTTCCTCCGCTTCGATCCCGCCCAGCTCCGCTTCTCCCTCGGGACCTCGCTCGCCGATCTCGCCATCCCGGTGGAGGTCGCGGCCGACGCCCGGGCCATCGTCCAGGGGGCGGCGGCCGAGGCAGCGGTCCTGCTCACCAGCCACCACCGCGCCTTCGTCCCCGCCGACGACCTCGATCGCCTGATCCTCCGGGAGGACTACGCCGCCCTCCCGCCCGTCCCCGCCCAGCTCGGGCCGGGGGGCGGCGGGCCGGACCTGCGGGCCGCCGCGCAGCTCGCCCCGGCGGTCCACCCGGCCCTCACCGGCGGGCTGATCTCCACCTGGATGGGCAAGGGGGGCCGCGGGCGCTCCCTGGTGGCCCTCTGGATCGAGCTCCTCCGGCGCGCCTTCGAGGAGATGGCCTCGGCGCGCGGCCGGGAGGAGACGCCGGTGCTGGTGGCGCTGGCGCTGGCGGCCGAGACCGCCGCCGCCGGGCCGGCGGTGAAGGACGCGCTCCCCGCCCCCCCGCTCGACCGGTACTTCCGGGCGGCCGCCCTCTCCGCCCTCTGGCTCGCCGCCCGCACCGGGCTGGCCCGCGCCTGGCGGGACGGCGGGCGCCCCTCCTCCGATCCGCTCCTGGTGCGGCTCGAGGCGGCGCTCGCCCCCGCCCCGCTCCTGGGCGGCCGCGGGATGGTCCTCTCGGGCGGGGCCACGCTCTACGGCTGCGAGCTCTCGGCGGGCGTGCCGCGCGCCGACGAGCTCCTGGCGCGGCTCGTCGCCGGGGGCGACGCCGACGCCGCCCGGGCGGAGCTCGCCGCCGCGCTCGAGGGGGACGCGGACCTCGCCCGCCGGGCCGAGCTGGCGATCGCCACGGCGCGGCTCCGCGAGCTGCTCGGCGCGGGGGTGGCGGCGGCCGAGGCCGGGGGCCCGGGCGAGCTCTCGCCGCTCCGGACCCTGTACTCGGCCCCCGGGGCCCTGGCGGCGGCCCTGGCCGACGAGGCCGGGCGCAAGGGGCTCCTCGGCGAGCTCCGGGCGGCGGCGCCGGCCGGCGAGGGGGCGGCGCTGCTCGAGCAGGCGGCCCGCTTCGTCCGGGCCTGGCGGCCGAAGGAGCCGGCCCAGGCCTTCGGCCTGTCGCGGCAGGAGGCGCGGGCCGAGTACGCCCACGCGGCGGCGGCGCTGCTCTGCGACCTGGCCCTGGAGCGGATGGCGGCCGGGGCCCGGCGGGCGCTCTCCTTCCGGACCGGTCGCGAGGCGGAGGGCGGCGCCGACGCCGAGTGGGAGGCGGGGCGCCTCTACCGCCTCTCCTCCCGCCCCGGCCCCATCCTCCGGGCGGCGGAGGATCGGCCCGTCGCCCACCTCTTCGCGGACGTGAAGGACTTCACCCGCCGCACCGCCCTGCTCGGCCAGGCCTCGATGGCGGAGCTGCTCCGCCGCGACTTCTACGTGCCCATCGTGGTGGCGGCCAAGGAGCACTTCGGGGGGATGCAGCACCTCGCCGATCGGGGCGGCGTGATGCTCAACAACCTGCTGGGCGACGCGGTCAGCTTCACCGGGCGGATCGACGCCATGGTGACGCTCGCCCAGGCGATCCGGGCCCACTTCGCCGCCTACGGGCGCCGGCTGGCGCGCGAGATCGGCGGCGAGGTGGTGGCCGGCCAGCTGACCGCCATCGAGGAGGCCCACGCCGCCCAGCTCGAGCCAGCCCGGACCGCCCGGGCGGCCGCCGAGGCGGCGCTGGCGAAGGAGCCGGCCGGATCGCCCCGTCAGGCCGCCGCCGCCGCCCGCCTGGCCCAGGCCCGGGCCGAGGAGGCGCGCCTGGAGGCGGAGCGCGAGCGGGCCCTCTCGCGCGCCCGGGGGGAGGGGCTCGAGGCCGGGACCTTCATCAGCCACGGCGCCGCCCCGCTGGTGGTGGTGATCGAGGACGAGGTCTTCGGCCGCAACCGCGTGGCCATCGCCGACAAGATCAACGAGTCGGCCCGCGGCACCGCCCGCGCCCCGTCGGCCCGGGCCCGGGCCGACGCCGGGCTGGCGCGCGAGCGGGTGCGGACCGGCAACCCCGGCCTGGTCCACGCCTGGAGCGTCTTCATCGGGCAGCCGCTCCAGATCCCGCTCTCCGCCGACCTGGAGGAGACCGCGATCCGGCTCTGGCGCGCGGGCGACGCCCAGGCGGCGATGCGGCAGCTGGCGGTCCCGGTGCGCGACGCGCTCGAGGCGGCGGCGCGCGACCTGCACGACCGCCCCGGGGACATCTACAACGGCGGCGCCGCCCTCTCCGAGGAGGCGCTCGAGGCCTTCCTCGCCGAGGTGGAGGGGGCCCGCGAGGTGCGCCGGACCCGGCTCGAGCCGGCGCGGATCCCGGAGGCGCTCCGGGCCCGCTGGTTCTTCGGGGAGGAGCCGCAGGAGCTGGTCGCCTGCTACCAGGGGGTGCGGGTGACGGAGCTCTTCCGCCGGGTGGGCCGGGCCGCCTTCAAGGGGCTGGGCGGCGTGGTGGTCTGGGAGGTCTGCGCCGCCGACGGCGGGCCGGGCGCCCTGGCCGAGGCGCTCGGCGCGGAGTGGCTCCGCGCCGGCGGCTGAGCCGGACGGCCTCCGCGACCTACCGCGCCAGCTTGCGGTCGATCACCTGCTTGAAGGCGTCGGCCGGCTGGGCCCCCACCACCATCTCGCCGTTCACGAAGAGGGTGGGCGTGCCGTTGGCGCCCACGCTGGAGCCGAGCTTCTGGTCCTCCTCCACGCGGGCGCGCAGTCGGGGCGACTGCCGCGCCTCGTCGAAGCGGCGGAGGTCGAGCCCCAGCTCCTTCGCCCAGCGGCGATAGGCCTCGTCGGAGAGCTCCTGCTGGTTCTGGAACATCCGGTCGTGCATCTCCCAGAACTTCCCCTGCTCGCGGGCGGCCTCGGCCGCCTCCGCCGCGGGGAGCGCGTTCGGGTGGAAGGGGAGCGGCTGGTGCTTCCAGACGATCCGGACCTTGTCGCCGTAGCTCTTCTGCAGCTCGGCCAGGGTCGGCTCCACGCGGGCGCAGAAGGGGCACTGGAAGTCGGAGAAGAGGACGATGGTCACCGGCGCCTTGGGGTTCCCGCGCACCGGATCGTCGGCGCGGAGCGGGAGGGCGCTGGCCGGCAGGATCGAGGGCGGTGGGGGAGCGGCGGGCGCGGCCGCCGCGGGCGCGGGGGGCGCGAGGGCGAGGTTGACCTGGCAGAGCCGATCGTAGGCGTCGGGGCCGGGGCGCTGGCCCTGGAGGACGCCGTCCGCCTTCTTGAGCTCGTCCTCGGCCACCGCCTTCAGGGACTCGAAGGGCTGCGCCCCCACCACCTTGCGGCAGTTGAAGAACATGGTGGGCGTGCCGTTCGCCCCCACGCTCGAGGCGAGCGTCTGGTCCTCGGCGATGCGATCGGCGCCCGCCCGCCCGGCGAGCGCCGCCTGGAACTTCGCCGGATCGAGCCCCAGGTCGAGGGCCCAGCGGCGATAGGCGTCGTCCGAGAGCCCCTGCTGGTTCTCGAACATCCGGTCGTGCATGGGCCAGAACTTCCCCTGCAGGCGCGCCGCCTCGGCGGCGAGCGCGGCGGGCATGGCGTTCGGGTGCATGGGGAGGGGCTGGTGCTTCCAGACGATCCGCAGCTGGCCCGGGAACGCCTCCTCGAGCTGCTTGAGGCTCGGCTCCACCCGGGCGCAGAACGGGCACTGGAAGTCGGAGAAGAGGACCACCGTCAGCTTGGCGTCCTGGGGACCGCGCACCGGATCGTCGGCGCGGAGCGGGACCTTGGCGTAGGCGGCCGGGGGCGGGGCCGGCGGGCGCATCCGGGCTCCCGCCGGGATGGGCGCCGCGGCGCGCGCCGTCCGGAACCCACCGCCGGAGGTGGCTCCGTTCGCGACGTAGCCGAGCGCGAACCCGAGCACCAGCGCGACCATCCAGCTGACCTGCTTCATGGCTTTGGTCCTTCTCCTGACGGGGGGCGTACCCCGGGTTCCGGGCATGTACCAGAAATGGCCGCGCGCCGACAACGGCCGGCGCTCCGCCTCGCCCGGGCGAACAGCCGGGGGACGCCAGAATTCCCCCCGGGGGGCGAGCAGGCGGTTGCCAGCGAGCGATCGCGGCTCGATGCAGGAAAGCCGGGGGGCCAGCTGCAGCCGGGGGCGGGGCAGCACCCCCCGTCAAAACCGGAACGACGCCCCGGCCCGGAGGAGCAGCGGGACGCCGAAGCGGGAGCTGAGCGGGACGCCGGTGTCGACCTCGCCGAAGAAGCCGAAGAGGCTGGTGACCCGGAGCTCCCCGGCCACGCCCACGAGGAGCCAGCGCCAGTGCCAGCCCGAGCTGCGGGCGTTGGCGGCGTCGAGCGCCCCGCGAAGCTGGAAGGGCGACTCGGGCACGCTCCAGCGCAGCCCGGGGCGGATGCCGACGTTGGTGTCCGGCGCTATGCCCAGGGCGAGGGCGAGCTCCGGCCGGAGCCCCTGCTCGCGGAAGGCGTAGCCGACGACGGCCTCGATCTCGAGGACGCCCGGCTTCCCGTGGGAGAGCCCCATCTCCCCCCCGCCGCCGAGCGACGCGTCGAGCGTGAGCCCGCTCGGCTCCCCGCCCGACGGCTCCGCCCGGGCGAGGGCGGGCAGGGCGAGGAGGGCGAGGGCCAGGCCGAGGACGCGCGCAGGGGGCATGCGGTAGGCAAGCTACCCCCCACCCCGATCCCGGGCAAGGAAGCGGCGGGGGCCCGGGCGTTGCCCCGGCGGGAGGGAGGGGCTAAAGGGATGCGCTGTGGCCGCCGCCTCCCTGCCCGCCCCCGCCCGCACCCTCGACACCTCGGGGAAGCTCTGCCCCATCCCCATCGTCGAGACCGCCCGCGCCGTGAAGGGGCTGGAGGCCGGGGCGGTCCTGCTGGTGATCGCCACCGATCCCGGGATCGCGCTCGACATGCCCATGTGGTGCAAGGCCACGCGCAACGAGCACCTCGGCACCTTCCAGGAGGGGACCTCCTGGAAGAGCTTCGTGCGCAAGCGGGCGGGGGGCTAACGCCGTGGCCAGGCCGGGCAAGGCGATCGCGATGCTCTCGGGCGGGCTCGACTCGACCCTGGCGCTGGCGCTGGTGCGCCGGCTGGGGATCGAGGTCAAGGCCGTCACCTTCTACACCGGCTTCTGCATCACCGAGACCCAGCGCCGCAAGGGCGGGCGGCCGGACGGCACCGTGCCCCGCAACGAGGCGCTGCGCGCCGCCGCCGATCTCGAGGTCGAGATCGAGTACGTCGACATCTCCGGGCCGGAGTACCTCGACATGCTGGTCCGGCCGCGCTGGGGCTACGGGGCGAACGCCAACCCCTGCGTCGACTGCCGCGTCTTCATGATGCGCAAGGCCAGGGCGATCATGGAGGCGGAGGGGGCCGACTTCGTCTTCACCGGCGAGGTCCTCGGGCAGCGCCCCAAGAGCCAGCGCCGGGACACCCTCCGGATCATCGAGCGGGAGAGCGGGCTGGACGGACGCCTGCTCCGGCCGCTCTCGGCGAGGCTGCTCCCGCCCACCCTCCCCGAGCAGCAGGGGATCGTCGACCGGGAGCAGCTCCTCGACATCAGCGGCCGCTCGCGCCACCGGCAGATGGCGCTGGCCGGGGAGCTCGGGGTGACCGACTGGCCCCAGCCGGCGGGCGGCTGCTGCTACCTCACCGACGAGAGCTTCGCCCGGAAGTTCTTCGACGTCCTCGACGCCCGGGAGGCGCGCGGCGAGGAGCGCCGGCTCGACCGGGACGACGTGATCCTGCTCTCCACCGGGCGCCACTTCCGGCTCTCGCCCCGGGCGAAGCTGGTGGTGGGGCGCACCGAGGTGGAGAACGCCCTCCTCGAGCACCACGTGGCCGGCCGGGCCCGGCTCGAGGCCAAGGACGTGCTCGGGCCGGTGGCGCTGGTGGAGGGGGTCCCCACCTACGAGGAGCGCGTCCTGGCGGCCCGGATCGTGGCCCGCTACGGCAAGGGCAAGGACGCCGCCCGCGTGGCGGTGGAGTGGCGCGAGGACGAGATGGTCGAGGTCTACGAGGTCGAGCCCGAGCGCGACGAGCCGCGCATCGAAGCGCTCCGCATCTGACCGGCCACCTCCCCCACTTGGGGTGAGGCCCGGCCTGCTCCGCCGCGCCACGGGAGCGCAGGGGGGCGCCTGGCCGCCCGCGCGCTCGAGACTCGTTGTCGGCCGCCTCCCGAAGCGCGAACATGCGACCGTCCACCTGCGGATCCGGTCCACTGTTCTCGACGAGGGGCGAGCCATGGCGACCAAGCGCATCTACTCCTTCGGCGGCGGCAAGGCGGAGGGGAACAAGGACATGAAGGAGCTGCTCGGCGGCAAGGGGGCCGGGCTCGCCGAGATGTCCAACATCGGGATCCCGGTCCCGCCCGGGTTCACCATCACCACCGAGGTCTGCGGCGAGTACAACCGGGCGGGGAAGAAGCTCCCGCGCGCCCTCGAGCCGGAGCTCAAGGCGGCGCTGCGCAAGGTCGAGGCGCTCACCGGGCGCGGCTTCGGCGATCCCGCGAACCCGCTCCTCGTCTCGGTGCGCTCCGGGGCCCGGGTCTCGATGCCCGGGATGATGGACACGGTCCTCAACCTGGGGCTGAACGACCGCACGGTGGAGGGGCTGGCGGCCGGCTCCGGGAACCCGCGCTTCGCCTGGGACAGCTACCGGCGCTTCGTGGCGATGTTCGGCGACGTGGTGCTCGGCCTCAAGCCGGAGTCCAAGGAGGACCGGGATCCGTTCGAGGTGATCCTCTCCGCCAAGAAGGCGGCCCGCAGCGTGAAGCACGACTCCGAGCTGCCGGTGGAGGCGCTGCGGGAGCTGGTGGGGGAGTTCAAGGCGGAGATCCGGCGCAAGAAGGGGATCGAGTTCCCGGAGGAGCCGCATGACCAGCTCCTGGCCGCGATCGGCGCGGTCTTCCGCTCCTGGGACAACGACCGGGCGGTCGCCTACCGCCAGCTCAACTCCATCCCGGCCGACTGGGGCACCGCGGTCTCGGTCCAGTCGATGGTCTTCGGGAACATGGGCGACGACTCGGGGACCGGGGTGGCCTTCACCCGCAACCCGGCCACCGGGGAGAACGAGTTCTACGGCGAGTTCCTGGTGAACGCCCAGGGCGAGGACGTGGTGGCCGGGATCCGGACCCCGCAGAAGATCGCCCAGCTGCAGGAGCGCTGGCCGGAGGTCTCGCTCCAGCTCCTCGGGGCGCGGGAGAAGCTGGAGCGCCACTACCGCGACATGCAGGACATCGAGTTCACCATCGAGCGCGGGCGGCTCTACCTGCTCCAGACCCGGAGCGGGAAGCGGACCGGGCTGGCGGCGGTCCGGATCGCGGTGGAGATGGCGGAGGCCAAGCTCATCTCCCGCGAGGAGGCGCTCCTCAAGGTCGACCCGGAGGCCCTGAACCACCTGCTGCGGCCGGTGTTCGACGCCGCCCGGAAGACCGCGGCGGTGGAGGGGGGCCGGCTGCTCGCCCGCGGGCTCCCGGCCGGGCCCGGCGCGGCCAGCGGCCGGCTGGTCTTCTTCGCCGAGGACGCGGCCGCCTGGCGGGCCCGGGGGGAGCAGGTCGTCCTGGCCCGGCACGAGACCAGCCCGGAGGACATCCGCGGGATGGCGGCGGCCGAGGGGTTCCTCACCGCGTTCGGAGGGATGACCTCCCACGCCGCCCTGGTGGCCCGGCAGATGGGCAAGGTGGCGATCGTGGGCTGCGGCGCGCTCTCCTTCGACTACCGCGCCCGGACCATGACCGTCGAGACCGCGGCTGGCCCCAGGGTGCTGAATGAGGGGGACGCGATCTCCATCGACGGCACCGCCGGCGAGGTGATCGAGGGCCGGCTCGAGACCCGCCCCTCGGAGGTGGTCGAGGTCCTGGTGGAGAAGACCCGCGAGGCGAAGGGAGCGGAGACGCACCAGCGCTTCGCCAGGCTCCTCTCCTGGGCCGACCAGGCTCGCCGGCTCAAGGTCCGGGCCAACGCCGACCAGCCGGACCAGGCGAAGGTGGCGATCGCCTTCGGAGCCCAGGGGATCGGTCTCTGCCGCACCGAGCACATGTTCTTCGGGGAGGGGAAGATCGGCCCGATGCGGGAGATGATCGTGGCGGAGACCGCCGAGGAGCGGCGGGCGGCGCTCGCCAAGCTCCTCCCCCTGCAGCGCGACGACTTCCGCGGCCTGTTCCTGGAGATGGCCGGCCGCCCGGTGACCATCCGGACCCTCGACCCGCCGCTCCACGAGTTCCTGCCCCATGACGAGGCGGGGATCGCCGAGCTCGCCCGGGCCACCGGCCGGACCGTGGCGCACGTGAAGGAGCGGATCGAGGAGCTGGCCGAGGCCAACCCCATGCTCGGCAACCGCGGCTGCCGGCTCGGCATCTCCTACCCGGAGATCACCGAGATGCAGGCCCGGGCGATCTTCGAGGCCGCCTGCGACGCCGCCGAGCAGGGGGTGAAGGTCGAGCCGGAGGTGATGATCCCGCTCGTCGCCACGGTGAAGGAGCTCGAGCACCAGGCCAAGCTGGTCCGGCGGGTGGCGGCCGAGGTGTTCGAGGCGCGGGGGCGCAAGGTGCGCTGGGCGGTGGGGACGATGATCGAGGTGCCGCGCGGCGCGCTCACCGCGGCCGAGATCGCCCGGGAGGCCGAGTTCTTCTCCTTCGGCACCAACGACCTCACCCAGACCGCCTTCGGCCTGTCGCGCGACGACGTCGGGGTGGTGCTCCAGACCTACCTCGAGGAGGAGATCCTCCCAGGCGATCCGTTCGTCTCCATCGACCAGGAGGGCGTCGGCGCCCTGATGCGGATCGCGGTGGAGGGCGGCCGGGCCACGCGCCCCGGGATCAAGCTCGGGATCTGCGGCGAGCACGGCGGCGATCCGGCCTCGGTCGAGTTCTGCCACCGGATCGGGCTCGACTACGTCTCCTGCTCGCCCTACCGCCTCCCCATCGCCCGGCTGGCGGCGGCGCGGGCCGGGAAGGCCGCCTCGAACGGCAAGGCGGTGCGGAACGGGCGCGCCCACCCGCCGCGCGCGGCGAAGGCCGGAGCGCGGCGCCGGGCGCACGCCCGCGCCTGAGGCGGTCCGCCGGGCGGTCCCGCCCTCTCCGGCAGCGGCCGGCGGGGCGGGGCCGGTCCTTTGACCAGGGGCGCCCATTCGGGCACACTGCCTCTCGGCCGCGCGCCGCTCGATGAAGGTCCCCGCATCCTCCGCCTGGCTCCTCCCGGTGAGCGCGCTCCTCCTCGCGGGGATGGCCGTTCCCCGCGCCGACGACCTCGCCCCACCTTCGCCCACCCCCGCTGCGGCGCCCGGAGCGCCGGAGGCCCCGGCGGCCGAGGCCGCGGCGGCCGCGCCCTCCGCCGCCGCGCCCACCCCCGCCTCGCCCGGCCCGGCCGCGCCCGGCCCGGCCGCGCCCCCCGCGCCGGCGCCGCGCCTCGGCGAGGCGCGCCTCGACCCGACGCTGGGACGCTATGTCGCCCCGCTGGGCGAGGGGCGGGCCGTCCTCACCCTCGATCCCCGCCTCCAGGCGCACCTCGAGCGCACCCTCGCCACGTACGCCGTCCCCTGGGGCGTCACCGTGCTCCTCGAGCCCTCCACCGGCCGGGTCCTGGCGCTGGCGGAGCACTCCCAGGCCGAGCCCGGCCGCAAGGGGCTCTCCTTCACCGCCTTCGCGCCGGCCGCGAGCGTGTTCAAGATCGTGACCGCCGCCGCCCTCCTCGAGCAGGGGATCCCGCCCGGCGAGGAGATCTGCTTCCACGGCGGCAACCGCCGGCTCCAGCCGAAGCTCCTCTCCGACGACCCGCGCCGCGATCGCAGCTGCCTCTCGCTCTCCTCCGCCCTGGGGCACAGCGCCAACGTGGTCTTCGCCAAGCTGGCCGAGCGCGGGCTCGACCCCGCGGTGCTGCGCGGCGCGGCCGACCGGTTCCTCTTCAACTCCGAGATCCCGTTCGCGAGGAAGGTCGACGTCTCGCCGGCCGAGGTGCCGGAGGACGACCCCTTCCAGCTCGCCAACACCGCCGCCGGCTTCGGGCCGGTCCGCCTCTCGCCGCTCCACGGCGCGCTGCTCGCCTCGATCGTCGCGAACGGGGGCGTCTTCGTCCCCCCGGCGCTGGTCGAGGAGGCCGAGGGAGTGGCGGCCCCGGCGCTCCCCGCGCCGGTGCGGGTGGTCGACGAGGGGGTGGCGGCCGCGCTCGCCGACATGATGCGCTCCACCTGCACCGAGGGGACGGCGCGGCGGGTCTTCCGGCACGCCGGCGGCGCCCTCCGCGGGGTGGCGGTGGCGGGCAAGACCGGCTCGCTCACCGAGCCGAGGCCCTACCGCGACCACACCTGGTTCGTGGGCTACGCCCCGGCCGATCACCCCGAGGTGGCGGTGGCCACGCTGATCGTGAACGGCCGGCTCTGGCGGGTGCGGGCCCCGACGGTGGCCCGCGACGCGCTCGAGGCCTACTTCTCGAACCGGGTGGCGGCGGCGCTCCCCGAGGGCCACCGGACCGCCAAGGCGCCGGCGCCGTAGGCGGCGCTCCCCGCTACCCCAGCTCCACCAGCTCCGACTCGGCGAAGCGTCGGATCGCCTTGAGCACGTCCAGCTCGCGCAGGGGCGCGACGCGGGCCAGGTCGGCCACGCTCCGCCGCCCGTCGCAGCGCGAGAGCAGGTACCGGTCCGCCGCCGAGAGGCGCAGCCGGGCCAGGCCCTGGGAGGCGACCTTGAGCTGCGGGTGGAGGGGGGGCTCGAGGAGCTCGCGCCGGAGCCGGGCGGCCAGGGCCTGCTCCGCCTCGGCGAGGAGGGCCCGGGCCGCCGCCAGGCCGGGGGCGATCCCGACCGCCCGGGTGGCGGCCAGCTCGGCGTCGTCGGCGCGCCCGTCGGCGAGCAGCCCGCGCGCCCGCTCCACCAGGTCGGCGGCGCGCGCCGCCTCGTCGTCCGCGCCCGCCGGCGGCGTCGGCGGGGCCGCCCGGACGATGCCCTGCCGCGCCAGGGCATAGAGCCGCTGGTAGAGCGAGAAGTCGGTGGCGTGGAGGGCGAGGCCGATCTCGTCCACCGTCTTCCCCTCGCGCGCCAGCGCCAGCAGGCGGCCGTCCACCGTGGAGGGCGAGAGGTCGGGCGCCACCTTCGACTCGTCCACGTCCAGCGGGGCGGCGCCGGTCGGGAACTGAGCGCGGAAGGCGCTCCAGGCGGTGGCACGGAACTCGGCCTCGTGCGAGATGTCGGCCAGGGGGACGGTGGCGTCCATCTCGTCCACCGGCGGCGGCGGGGTGTCGTCGAGGGTGAAGAGCCCCGAATCCCAGAGGTAGACGTCGAGGAGCGTCTCCCGGATCTTGATGGCGAGGACGTCGCGGATGGTCTCGGGCGGGACCAGCCCCACCATCACCAGCACCTTCCCCAGCCGGACCTTCGTCTCCTCCTGGGTCTGGAAGGCCTTCGAGAGCTGGTCCTCGCCGATGTGGCCGAAGTTGAGGAGGAGCTGGCCCAGGAACTCGCGCGGGTCGTTGGAGGCCGCGCCCACCGCCGCCCCCTCGCGGAGGTAGATCGTCTTGCGGATCGTCCCGCGCTCGCAGGCCAGGGTCCCGGACATGGCGCGGCGGGCGAGCATCTCCACCAGCTCGCCGAGCGGCAGCACCGCGAAGCTGCCCATGAGTCCGCGCATCGGGCGCGAGTGTCTTACGAGGGGACCGGTGGCGGCAAGCTCGCCCCTCGTGTATGAGATCGCCGACATGCCCCGCGCCGAGAGCTCCGGGCCGTGCGCCCACCCGCCGCTGGCGGCCACCCTCCTCCTCGCCGTCGCGCTCGCGGCGGGCTGCCGCGAGAAGGCGGAGCCGAGGCCTGCCCCGGTGCCGCCCGAGGCGCTCGCCGACTTCGGCATCGACCTGGCGAACGCGCCCGCGCCGCCGCTCGACCTGGCCGCGATCGACGGATCGCGCTTCTCGCTCACCGCCGCCCGGGGGCAGGTGGTGTTCGTGAACTTCTGGGCGACCTGGTGCCCGCCTTGCCGGGCGGAGATGCCGACCATGCTGGCGATGGGGCGGGAGCTGGAGCGCCTCCACCCGGGCAAGTTCAAGATGGTGGCGGTCTCGGTGGACGAGACCTGGAACCCGGTGAACGAGTTCTTTGCCGCGCCACCGTACATGGGCTCCACCGCCGGGATGACGGTGGCGCTCGACCCCGACCAGAAGGCCACCGTGGCCTACTACTGCGCTGCCCGCGGGGGCTGTCCGGATTCGTACAAGTTCCCGGAGAGCTACATCGTGGACAAGGCCGGCCGGCTGGTCTCCTACGTGGTGGGTCCCCGGAACTGGTCGATCCCGACCGCCCGCGCCTACCTCGAGCAGCTCATCGGGATGTGATCGCCGGTCGAGGCGGTCAATCTTTGTAATCACAAGAGTATTTTGTCATGACGCACCGCGTTGTATGGCGCTCGATCGCCTCCGCGGGTGGGTCGGCGCGCCCGGATTTCTTGATAGGCGGGAAGGGCGTGACCTATAAAGGGTCCGGAATCTTTGAAGATCCGGCGATTCTCCGGCCGTTCCTGGGCAGTTGGCGAGGGGCGCAAGGTGGGTTCGAGCGGCATCCCCGTCGTGGTCATGGGGCTCGGCGAGATCGGGCGCGCCATCGCCCGGGTGGCGTGCGCGCGCCCGGATTTCCGGGTCGTGGGCGCGGTCGATCCCCATCCTTCCAAGGCGGGACGGCGGCTCGAGGAGGTGCTCGGCCGGCCCGCGCCCGACGTCCCGGTGTCGGCCGGCGCCGCGGCGTCGCTCGCGGCGGCGAAGGGCGGGGTGGTGCTCCACGCCACCGCGAGCCGGATCGAGGCGGTGCTGCCCGAGATCGAGGCGGCGGTCCGCGCCGGGCTCCACGTGGTCTCGACCTGCGAGGAGCTCGCCTGGCCCTGGCTCGAGCACGCGGAGGTCGCGCAGCGGCTCGACGCCCTCTGCCACGAGCGGAACGTGGCGGTGGTGGGCACGGGGGTCAACCCGGGGTTCGTCCTCGACCGGCTGCCGGTCTTCCTCTCCCAGGTGACCGGGCCGGTGCGGCACGTCCACGGGCTCCGGGTGGTGGACGCCTCCCGCCGCCGGCCTGCGCTGCAGCGCAAGATCGGCGCCGGCCTCGGCGAGGACGCCTTCCACCAGGCCTCCGAGCGCGGCGAGGTGGGGCACGTGGGCCTGGCCGAGTCGGCGGCCCTGGTGGCGGAGGGCTGCCTCGGCCTCGAGGACTACGAGGTCGACGTCGAGGTCGCGCCGCTCCTCGCGCTCGAGGACGCCGGGGGGAGCCTCCCGGTGCGCAAGGGGCAGGTGGCCGGGCTGCAGGAGACGGCCCGGGTCTTCGCCGAGGGGCGCGAGGTGGTGCGGCTCGAGCTGGAGATCGCGATCGGGGCCGAGGATCCGCGGGACGAGCTGGTCCTGGACGCCGACCCGCCGCTCCGCCTGGTGGTGCCGGGCGGGATCCCGGGAGACGAGGCCACCGCCCACGCCGTGGTGAACGCCGTCCACGCCCTCACGGAGCTGCGCGGGCTCGTGAGCGTGCTCGATCTCCCCGCGGGGCGGTGAACGAGAGAGGACGCATGCTCGACAGATCCCTCATCGGCCGAGAGAGCGAGCCCGTCGTCCACGAGGTGGAGAAGGGGGCGGTCCGCCGCTTCGCCGAGGCGCTCGGCGACCCGAACCCCGTCTACCAGGACGAGGTGGCGGCCCGGGCGGCCGGGTACGCGGGGCTGGTCGCCGCCCCCACCTTCCCCGTGGCGCTGACCGCCAACGAGCGGTTCCGCCACTCGCTCGACCTCGGGACCCGCTCGATCCTGCACGGCGAGCAGCAGTTCGAGTACGCCCGCCCGCTGGTGGCCGGGGACCGGATCACGGTGGTGAGCCGCGTCGCCGACGTGCAGGAGAAGGCGGGCGCGAGCGGGCCCATGGACGTCCTGGTGATCGAGGACGAGGGGCGCGACGACAAGGGCGAGCTGGTGTTCCGCTCGCGCGCGACGCTGATCCTGCGGCGCGGATGAGGGATCGATGACGCTCACGGCACGCCAGCTGTACTTCGAGGCGGTGAAGGTCGGCGACGAGCTGCCGCCGCTCGTCAAGCCGCCGGTGGACCGGCTCCAGATCGCCCGCTACGCCGGGGCCGCCCAGGACTGGAACCCGCTCTCGATCGACGAGCCCCACGCGCGGAACGCCGGCTTCCCCGGCTCGCTCGCCCCCGGCATGATCGCCATGGGCTTCCTGGGCGAGCTGGCGGTGGACTGGGTCCGCGGCGCCCGCCTCCGGAGGTTCCAGGCCCGGTTCGTGAAGATCGTGTGGCCCGGCGACGTGCTCACCGCGCGGGGCCGGGTGGTGGACCGCCGCTTCGAGGAGGCGGGCCGCTACGCGATCGACATCGAGCTCTGGGCGGAGAACCAGCGCGGCGAGCTGGTGGTGCGCGGCCTGGCCACCTTCCAGCTCTACTACGGCCCCGAGGACGAGGCCCGGCAGCGCGCCGGCCAGCCCCCGCAGGTGGTGACGCGCGAGGAGGAGGAGG
>DATKAL010000148.1:0-5121 GCA_035498135.1 Anaeromyxobacter sp. | reverse complement strand
AGGGGCCGCACGTCCGCCTGGATCGCCTGCATCTGCTCGAAGCTCATCTTCCCGCGGCCCAGCACCTCCCGCACCCGCCGGGTGATGCGCCCGGCGCGGAACCCGGCGTCGTAGCCGGGGGCGAGGTAGAGGATGCCGCCGCCCGGCCGCTCCCGGGAGAGCGGATCGTTGCCCAGGGTGAACCCGTCCGGATCGTTGTTGGCGTTCACCGCGAACCCGGCGGGCGGGTTGACGATCTGCGGCATCTCCGCGAGCGGCACCACCTCGAAGGGCACCGCCTGATCGGGCTGGGGGTGGAGGGCGGGGAGCCACTCGTTCCCCCCCGTGCCGTCGCGGATCAGCCAGGGCGGCGCCCCCGCCACGGTCCCCGCCTGGAGGTCCTCGCGGACCGGCACGGCGGAGTTGGTGAAGTAGGCCACGTTCCCCGCATCGTCCGCGTAGCAGAAGTTCTGTGACCCGGCGTCGAACCGGCGGAGCGCGGCCACGAAGTCGTCGAGCGAGGCGGCGCGGTCGAAGCCGAGGAAGGTGTCGACCTCGCGGGTGCCGGCGAAGCCGGTGTAGGCGACGGAGAGGCCGATGCCGTGCGCCAGGTCGACCTCGATGAGCGGGCCCCCGTTCCGGCGCGGCACGATCAGGGTGGCGGCGGGGATGGCGCCGCCGGAGGGGACCGGGACCACGTCGTCCAGCACCCCGTCGCCCACCAGGTTGACCGCGTACGACTCCGGGATCGGGATCACCGGCTCCGGCCTCCCCTGGTAGACGGTGGAGAGGCCGCTCGGCGAGGACGGGTCCTGGACGAGCTGCTCCTGGTAGACGTCGGTGACGTCGAAGGGATCCACCGTCGCGCCCCAGGCGAGGTGGCGGTTGTGGCCCACCACGACGGAGGGCACGCCGGGGAAGCTGTTGCCGATGGCGTCGAAGGGGCCGGCCTCGAGGTGCACCGGGTAGAACGTCGAGGGCGCCCCCAGGGCGAGGTGCGGATCGCTCGCCAGGAGCGGGCTCCCCGTGCTGGTGAAGGCCCCGGAGACCACCCACTGGTTCGAGCCGTCCCGGTCATCGCGGTTCAGGAGCCGGGCGAGGAAGGGATCGGCCCGGACCTGCCTCAGGTAGTCGGCCGCGAGGGAGACCGCCCGCGGGTGGAGGGGTGCGAGACCGCCTGCCCGGCCGTGGCCGTGCCCACCACCCGCCCCCCGCGCCGGCCGGAGGGCGTCCGGGACGGTCGAGGCGGGATCGAAGGGGGCCGACCGGAACAGGTCCTCGGAGAAGAGCGCCTCGCCTGCGGCGGGCCCGAGGGCCGCCACGTAGCTCTCCAGGGCCACGGTCCGGTCGATGTCCCCGAGGTCGAAGGCGAGCCCGAAGGCGATGAGCTTGCCGGCCGTCACGGAGTCGAGCGCGGTCCAGGGGGCGAAGCGCGACAGCTCCAGCGCCGCGTACTCGGGCGGGAGGGGGTGCGTGCCGGCGTAGGCGTTCACGCCCTCGGCGTACGCCTCCAGGGCGGCCACCGCGCCCGGCGAGAGGAGCGGCAGGCTCCTCGCCGCTGCCCGGCGCAGGCCGAAGGTCCGGAGCTGGACGTCGGCGGAGAGCGCCCCCGTCCCGAGGAGCTCGGCGAGCGTCCCGCTGGCCCGCCGGCGCGTGACGTCCATCTGGAAGAGCCGGTCCTCGGCGTGGACCCAGCCCTGCAGGAAGAAGAGGTCGTGCTCGGTCGCCGCCTGGAGGTGGGCGATCCCGGCTCCGTCGCGGGTGATGCTCGCCGCCGCTTGCAGGCCGGGGAGGTGCTGCGGCGGGTCGGCCCGGGCGAACCCATGGACGGCGAGGAGGGCGGCGAGCAGGGTGACGAGGCTGCGGAGCTTGGCCATGGCGCGCTCCTTCGGCGGGGTCGCCGCGGAGTACGCGCGCCCGGGAGCGGGCGGTCAAGCGCTCGGCGGGGGACCCCCGGGGGGAGCGAGCCGCCGGCCCCGGGGAGGCCCGGAGCGCGGCCTGCGAGGGCCGGCGCTCCGAGCGAAGCCGCCCCGCCGGCCTACGGGGCCCGCGCCCCTTCGGGCTGCGGGAAGCCGCGCTTCCGCATGAGGGCGCCGATGCCGGGGTCGCGCCCGCGGAAGGCCCGATAGGCCTCGGCCGGATCGACCGTGTTGCCCACCGAGAGGGCGAAGCGCTTGAGCCGCTGCGCCACCGCCGGATCGTAGGGGCCGCCCGCCTCGGTGAAGGCCTCGTACGCGTCGGCGCTGAGGGTGTCGGCCCAGAGGTAGCTGTAGTAGCCCGCCGAGTAGCCGTCGTCCGAGAAGATGTGGGCGAACTGCGGGGTCCGGTGGCGCATCACGATCTCGCGCGGCATCCCGATCTCGGCCAGGGTCTCGCGCTCGAAGGCGTCCGGGTCGATGGGCCTGTCGCCGGCGAGGTGGAGCTTCATGTCCACGATCGCGCCGGCCAGGTACTCCACGGTGATGAACCCCTGGTTGAACTTCGAGGCCCGCTCGATCTTCTGGAGCAGCGCCTCGGGCATGGGCTTGCCGGTGGTGACGTTCAGGGCGAAGCGGCTCAGCACCTCGGGCGTGGAGAGCCAGCGCTCGAGCAGCTGGGAGGGGAACTCGACGTAGTCGCGAGCCACGTTCGTGCCGGAGAGCGAGGGGTAGCCGACGCTCGAGGAGAGCCCGTGGAGGGCGTGGCCGAACTCGTGGAAGAGGGTCTCGGCGTCGATCCAGCTCACCAGCACCGGCTCGCCGGGCTTCCCCTTCACGAAGTTGGCGTTGTTGGAGACGATGGTCGGGACCTCGCCGTCGAATCGCTCCTGGTTCCGGTAGGCGTTCATCCAGGCGCCGGAGCGCTTCCCCTCCCGCGCGTACGGGTCGAAGTACCAGAGCCCGACGTGCTTCCCCGCCCCGTCGCGGACCTCCCAGACCCGGACGTCGGGGTGGTACACGGGCACGTTCTTGGCCGGCTGGAAGTGGAGGTCGAGGAGCTTGCCGGCCACCCAGAACATGGCCTCGCGGAGCTTCTCCAGCTGGAGGTACGGCTTCACCTCGTTCTCGTCCAGGTCGTACTTCGCCTTGCGCACCTTCTCCGCGTAGTAGCGGTAGTCCCAGGGCTCGATGGTGAGCTTCGCCCCCTCCTGGTCGGCGATCGCCTGCATGTCGCGGACCTCCTCCCGCACCCGCGCCACGGCGGCCGGCCAGACCGCCTGCATGAGCTCCATGGCGCGATCGGGCGTCTTGGCCATCGAGTCCACCAGCCGCCAGTGGGCGTGGGTCGGGTAGCCGAGCAGGTGGGCGCGCTCCGTCCGGAGCTTCAGGATCTCGGTGATCGCCGCCTTGTTGTCGCGGGCGTCGCCGTGGTCGCCGCGGGAGACGAAGCTCCGCCAGACCTGCTCGCGCAGGTCGCGCCGGTCCGAGTAGGAGAGGAAGGGCTCCACGCTCGAGCGCGTGTTGAGGATCGCCCACTTGCCCTTCTGCCCGTGCGCCTCCGCGGCGGCGGCGGCCGCGGCCCGCACCGAGGCGGGCAGGCCGGCCAGGTCGCCCTCCTTCTCGAGCACCAGCATGTACCCGGCCTCGTCGCCGAGCAGGTTCTGCGTGAACGTGGTGAAGAGAGCGGCCAGGCGCTCGTTGATCTCGGCCACCCGCCTCTTGGCGGCGGCGTCGAGCTTCGCGCCGGCGAGGGTGAAGTTGGTGTGGTAGAGCCAGGCGAGCCGCTTCTGCTCGGCCGTCTTGCAGGAGGTCTCGCGGCCGTCGTAGACCGCCTCGATCCGGGAGAAGAGCTTCTCGTTCTGGGTGATCTTGTCCTGGTGGGCGGCGAGCTTCGGCGCCATCTCGCGCTCCACCTCCTGGAAGGCGGGGCTGCTCAGGGCCGACGAGTAGATCCCGTAGATGCTCCCCACCCGGTCGAGCGAGCGCCCGGAGCGCTCCAGCGCGGCGAGGGTGTTCTCGAAGGTGGGCGGCGCCGGGTCGGCGGCGATCCGGTCGACGGCGGCGAGCTGCTCCGCCATGGCGGCCTCGAGGGCCGGCCGGAGGAGCTCCACCTTCGCCTCGGCGAAGGGCGGCACGCCGTGGTACGGCCCCGTCCACGGGGCGAGGAGCGGGTTCTTGGCGCCCGGCGCCGGCGCCTTCTCCGGGGCGCCGGGCTGCGCGGCGGCGAGCACGATCGGCAGGCAAAGCCCCACCAGGACCACGGACATGTTCGGTTCTCCCAGGGTGTTCGGGTGGCTCGAGTGGCCCCACCTTTTCGGCCCAACTCCGCTCGCGGTCAAGCAAGTGTTCAGGCCCCGCCCGGCCGACCCGCGCCCGCCGCCACCGGCCCCAAGCGGAGGCCAGCGGACGCTCGCATCCACACGCCCTCCGCGTTACGCCACTCTCCCGGCCAGCCCGCCCGGAGAGGAGGAGCCCCATGCAGGACCACGTCGACTTCGAACACCTGACGCTCCGCGATGCGCTCGACCTCGCCATCCTCATCGAGGACGAGGCGCGGGAGCGGTACGAGGGCTTCTCCCGGGTGGTGGGGGGCCGCTACGCCGGGGACGCGTCGGACATGTTCCGCGCCATGGCCGGGTACGAGGCCCGCCACGGCGAGGAGCTTGCCGAGCGCCGGCGGAAGCTCTTCGGGGACGCACCCGCCCAGCTCGATCGGGACTCCCTCGAGGACGTCGAGGCGCCGGACCGGAGCGCCCCCCGGCCCTTCATGTCGGCGCGCCAGGCGATGGAGGTCGCCTACGCCTCCGAGGAGAAGGCGGCCGACTTCTTCGCCGAGGCCCTGGAGCACGTGAGCGACCCGGAGGTGCGAGCGCTCTTCCAGGAGCTGCACGGGGAGGAGCTCCGCCACCAGCAGTGGGTGAAGGAGCGGCTGGTGGTCCTCCCCATCGGACCGGACCTGGAGGATGACGAGGCGGACGAGCCCGGCTCCGACGGCGGGTGAGGCGCCGGGAGCGCCCTACCCCGGCTGGCCCCGCGGGGCGAGCTCGCGGAGCCGGATCTCGAGGGCGTCGGCGGCGTCCGCGGACGGCGGGCCGCCGCCGAGCCCCTGAAGCCGGAAGGTCCCGCGCGCCTCGGCGCCGTCGAGCCCCACGTCGAGCGTCCGCGGGAAGAGCGCGTAGAAGGCGAACACCCGCAGGATCCCGTCGAGGAAGCCGACCTGGTC
>DATKAL010000147.1:0-20646 GCA_035498135.1 Anaeromyxobacter sp. | reverse complement strand
GCGGCTCGGGGGGGGGCGCGGATCCGGCTCTCCTCGCGTTCGCCCTCGCGGCCCTGGCGCGCCGGCGGCGGTCAGGCCTGCCGGCGCGCTAAGAGCGGCCGCGCGAGCGGCGTCACGATCCGTGGATCCCGCGCGATCCCTGGACCTCGATCCATTCGCCGAAGCCCTGGGGCGCCTGCGCCTGGCGCTCCGCCGCGCGGGCGGAGTGGAGGGCGATGGCGAGGGGCTTCACCACGCCGTGGAACATGAACCCTGCCTCGAGCGTCAGCGCGATCGCGGCGAGGGCGATGGCTTCGACCAGGGTGCTGGTCCTCATGATTCGACCTCCCGACGAAGACGGTACGCCCGCCGGCGAGCAAAGCAAGTCGTGGGAACGCCAACGACCTGTGCGTCTTCCCCCGTCCGGTCGTGCCGTGTGGGTTGCCCGATCGAGGGCTCCCCGGGCGGCCCGCAGACCTCCGCCGCCCGGTCGTCGCGACCGACGGCGGCGCGGTGTCGCACCTGCGCCTCGACGCGCGGCGCTAGCCCACGGCCGCGGCCACGGCCCGCTCGAACGGACGCGGCGCGGCCGCGGCCAGCGCCAGCAGTCGGCGGCGCAGCCCCGGCCGCCGGGAGAGCGCGAGCACCAGCCGTGTCCAGGCCGCGTAGGGCCGGAAGCGGCGGCGCCAGGCCGCCTCGTAGCCGGAGAGCGCCTCGCGGGAGGCACCCCCGGCGAGCGCGTCGGGGAGGAGCGCGGCCAGGTCGAGCGCGCAGCCCAGCGCAAGTGAGAGCCCGTCTCCGGTGACCGCGTCCACGTACCCCGCCGCGTCCCCCAGGAGCACCAGCCGGTCCGCGACCCGGGCCCGCGCGGAGCGCGCCAGCGGCCCCGCCCCGCGGATCGCCGAGTCCGCCGGGACGCCCGCCAGCCTGCTCGCCAGCGCGGGGAAGCTCGCCAGGAGCCGGCCGAACGGGCCCGCCGCCTCGCGCTCGCAGAGGATCGCCACGCCCACCCGGCCCGCCCCGGCCGGCGTGACGTAGGCCTCGGCGCCCGGGCCGAAGTGGACCTCGACCGCGTCCGCCCAGGGGGCGAGGGCGAAGTGGCGGCGGATCCCGAGCCGGGGCGGGAGCCCCGCCGGCCGGTCGAGCCCCTCGCGCCGGCGGATGGGCGAGCCGAGCCCGTCCGCGGCCACGAGCAGCCGCCCCGAGACCTCCCCACCGTCCCGCAGGCGCACCGCGATCCGGTCCCCCTCGCGGCGGTGGCCGACCGCCTCGGCGCCCTCGCGGAGCTCCGCCCCGGCGGCGAGGGCCCGCTCGCGCAGGGCTGCGGAGAGGGCGGTGCGCCGGACGCCGAGCCCTCCGGGCGGCGGGAGGACCAGGGCCGCGGCGGACCCGTCCCGCTCGATCCACCGGAGCTCGCGGAGCGGCGAGGCATCCGCCGGCCCGAGGAGCCGGTCGGCGCCCAGCGCCGCCAGGGCCCGGTGGCCGGCCGGGAGGAGCCCTTCCCCGCAGGCCTTGTCGACCGGCCCGATCGTCCGCTCCAGCACCGCGACGTCGTGGCCACGCGAGGCGGCGGCGGCCGCGAAGGCGAGCCCGGCCGGCCCTCCCCCCACCACCACCGCGTCGTGCACCTTGATCACTCCACCCCCCGCCGGCGCGCCCGGGCGTAGGCGAGCTGCGAGCGCGCCGCGGCGAGCGCGAGCCGGAGCGGCCCGGCGGGCCGCGGCGGGGCGAGGCTGCCGTCGAGGTGGCGCCGAAGCGCCTCCTGCCGCCGGAGCTTCCCGGAGGAGGTCCTGGGGAGCGTCCCCGGGGGCAGGATCCGGATCGCGTCGGGCTGGATCCCGGTCGCCTCGAGCACCGTCCGGCGGGCGCGCTCGGCGAGGACGGCGTCGTCCTCCTCCGCGCCGCGGGCGCGCTCGGCGAGCAGGAGCAGGGCCTCGCCGTCGCCCTCCCCCCCCGGGCAGCCGAGCGCCACCGCCCCGCCGCGGCGGAGCCCGGGGACCGCGCCGAGCGGGGCCTCGAACTCCTCCGGGGCGTGATTCGCTCCCCTTACGATCACCAGGTCCTTCGCCCGGCCGTGGACGAAGAGCTCGCCCTCCGCGACGAAGCCGAGGTCGCCGGTGTCGAGCCAGCCGTCCCGGAGGGCGCGGGCGGTGCCCGGGGCGTCGCCCAGGTACTCGCGCATCAGCGCCGGCCCGCGGACGTGGATCCGCCCGAGCCGCTCGGCGGGGAGCGGGCTCCCGTCGCCGGCGCGGACCTCCACCTCCACCCCGGCGAGCGGCGTCCCCACCGAGACCACCTCCCGCGCGCCGGGGGAGACGACCCCCTCGCGCGCCAGCCGGACCGGATCCACGCGGCGCCCCTCCAGCCGGCCCCCCGGCCGCCCGAAGGTCACCGCCAGCGCCGCCTCGGCCAGCCCGTAGGCGGGCACCAGCGCCGCCGGATCGAAGCCGTGGGCGCGGAAGCGCCCGGCGAAGCGGCGCATCGCCTCGGCCGAGACCTGCTCCGCCCCGTCGAGCGCCAGCCGCCAGGTGGCGAGCGAGGCCCGGGCCAGCTCCTCGTCGCGGACCCGGTCGGCGGCGTAGGCGTAGGCGAAGCTCGGGGCGGGCGAGAGCGTGGCCCGGTGCCGGGCCACCGCCCGGAGCCAGAGCGCGGGGCGCGCCAGGAAGTGCTCCGGGGGGATGAGCACCAGCGGGCCGGGGTAGCTCATCGCGCCGAGCAGGGCGCCGATGAGCCCCATGTCGTGATAGAGCGGCAGCCAGGAGACGAGGACGTCGCGGCCGTCTGGCCGGGTCCCCTCGACGAGCGCGTCGGCCATCGCCCCGAGCGCGGCGTGGGTGAGGGCCACCGGCCGGGGATCGACGGTGGAGCCGGAGGAGAACTGCACCAGGCCGAGCGCCTCCGGCTCGGGGAGCCGCCGGAGCCGGGCCGGGAGGGCGTCGAGCGACTCCGCGTCCACGCAGCCGAGCGGCGGCTTCGCCTCCTCCACCGCCGCCCCGAGGAGGCGCCGGGTCCCGCCGGCGGAGAGCACCAGGCGGGCCCCGGAGGCGGCGATCATCCGGGAGGTGGCGCGGAGGTACTCGTCCATCCGGCCGAGCCGCACCGGCGGGTAGAGCGGCACCGGAACCGCCCCCGCGAGCCAGGTGCCGAAGAAGGCGCCGAGGAAGGCCGGCTCGGTCCGGAGCACGAGCGCCACCCGGTCCCCCTCGCGCACGCCCAGGCCGGCAAGGTTGGCGGCCGATCGCTCCGCCCGGGCGAGGAGCTCGCTCCAGGGGACGGTCTCCTCCCGCTCCCGCAGGTCGACGAAGGTGACCCCGCTCCGCGAGCGGGCGGCGGCCACCAGGGCGTGCGCCAGGGTGCGGTGGCGCGCCGCCGGCTGCGGGGGGCCGCGCAGGATCACGGGAACACCTCGGGGCTCGTCCGCCCCGCCACCAGGCGCGCCAGGTCGGCGAGGCTCCGGGCACCGGCGGCGTCGTCGTCGGTGAGGATCACCCGGAACCGGTCCTCGACCGCCACCACCAGCGAGAGGAGGGCGAGCGAGTCGAGCCGGCCCGCGAGCGGCTCGGCCGGATCGGCCGTCCCCTCGAGCCGGAGCTCCTCGCGGGCGATGCGCACGATCTCCGCCGCCACCCGGTCCTCGCGCTCGCTCACGCCCGCCTCCCCGGGCGCAGCCGCGGCCGGCCCGCGAAGGCCGCCGCCCAGCCCGCCCCCAGCGCCCGCTCCTCGGCCGGGATCCGCACGGCGAGGAGGAGCGCGTTCCCGGCGCTGGCGAGGAGCGCCGTCCGCCAGGCGCCCAGCGCGAGCGGAAGGGCGAGGAGCTCGATCGCCACCGCCAGGTAGTTCGGGTGGCGGAGCCAGCGGTACGGCCCGCGCACCACCGGGGCCGCGCCGGGGAGCACCACGATCCGGGTCGACCAGCGGTCGCCCAGCGTCCCGACCGCCCACCAGCGCAGCCCCTGGGCGAGGACCACCGCCACCCCGCCGGCGGCGGTGGCGGCGGCGGGCCAGTCGGACGGCCAGGCGAGCGGCTCGGCGGCGCAGGCCACGAGAAAGGCGGCGTGGAAGGCGACCATCGCCGGGTAGTGACCGCGCCCGGCCTCGACCCCGCCCCGGCGGAGGATCCGGCGCGCGTTCCGCGCCGAGAGCGCGAGCTCCACCCCGCGCTCCAGCGCCACCAGCCCGAGGAGGGCCCACCCCATCTCGCGTGCGCTCACCATCGCAGGAGCACCAGCTCCGCGGAGAAGCCCGGCCCCATCGCCGCGAGGAGGCCCAGGTCGCCCGGCCGGGCCTCCCCGGCGTCGAGGAGATCTCCCAGGACGTAGAGGACCGAGGCCGAGGAGAGGTTTCCCACCTCGCGCAGGGAGCGCCAGGAGCGCTCCACCGCCGCCTCGGGGAGGGCGAGCGCGCGCCGGAAGGCCTCGAGCACCTTGGGGCCGCCGGTGTGCGCGACCCAGTGGCGGATCCGGCCGCGGTCGAGCCCGTGCTCCCCGAGGAACGCGTCCACGTCGGCGCCGATCCGGGTCTCGATCACCTCCGGCACGCGGGCGGAGAGGACCACCTTGAGGCCGGTGTCCACCACCTCCCAGCCCATCACCCACTCGGTGTCCGGGTAGAAGACCGACCGCGTCGCCAGGATCCGCGGCCCGGGCGCGGCCCGCTCCCCGCCCGCCAGGACCACCGCCGCCGCCCCGTCCCCGAAGAGCCCGGTGGCGATGGCGTTCGTCACCGAGCCGTCCTCCCGCTGGAGCGTGAGGGAGCAGAGCTCGACCGAGAGCATCACCGCCACCTGCCCGGGGAAGGCCCGCAGCGCGTCGGCGGCCCGCGCCACCCCGGCCGCCCCCGCCATGCAGCCCAGGCCGAAGATCGGGGTCCGCTTCACCGAGGGCTTGAGCCCGAGCCGGTTGGCGAGTCGGGCGTCGAGGGAGGGGGTGGAGATGCCGGTGACGGTCACGAAGTAGAGGTGGTCCACGTCGCCGGGCGAGAGCCCGGCCCGGGCGAGGCCGTCCCGCACGGCCGCCTCCCCCACCTCCGCCCCCACCCGCAGGAAGGCGTCGTTCGACTTCGCGAACCCGTCCAGGGCGGCGTAGTCCGCGAGCGGCAGCGCCAGGTGCCGACCCCCCACCCGGGTGGCCCGGTGGAGGTCGGCCAGCCGTTCGGCGTTGTAGTGGCGCTTGCTCCAGTAGGCGCCGAGCGCCGCGAGGAGCGTCTCCTGGTCGACGTAGTGGGGCGGCAGGGCCCGCCCGACGGACAGGATCGATGGGTGCGGGATCAAGGCTGCGGGCGCTCCGGGGCGTCACCGCAGGGATGTTTCCGGAAGGGGGTCGGCGCAACGTCCGGGAAGGGGACTGGGCTCCTGCGCCGCGGGGAGGGGGTCCGCCGGGGGGCGGGCGACCCGACGGCTGGTCGAGGGCGCGTCCGGGCGGCACGCGGCCGCGAGCGGGGCGCGGGTGGCGCGCGCCCGGACGCGGTCAGGAGTGGCGGTGGCCGGTGACCTCGATCCGCTCGACGAAGGAGGGGCGGGCCGGGGCGGGCGCGGTGGCCGCGGCGGCCGGCCGCTCGCCGGCCTGGATCGCGGAGGCGAGCGGCGCCGCCACGAGCTGCGCCAGGAAGGCGCCTTCGAGTGCCAGGCCCACGAGGGCGATGGCGATGGTCGGGACGAGCGTCTTCGCGTTCATGACTGCCTCCGTTGCCTCTCCCCTACGTCCTTTCCAGAGGCGTATTTCGGCGGTCCGTGACCAGGGCCCCCGGATCCCTCGAAGGGTCGCGGGCTTGGGCGGGGGGGCCGGGCGGTCGCTTGCCAGGGTCGATCGGGACCTTACCTTCGAGCCATGCGTACCGACAGGCTCACCGTGAAGGCGCAGGAGGCGCTGGCGGGCGCGCAGGCCGAGGCCCGCCGCCGCGACCACCAGGCGGTGGACGTGGAGCACCTCGTGCTCGCCCTGCTCGCCCAGGAGGAGGGGATCGCGCGCCCCATCCTGGAGAAGGTGGGCGCGGAGCCGTCGCGGGTCGCCTCCCGCGTCGAGGACGAGCTGAGGTCGGTGCCGAAGATCTCCGGCGCCGCCGAGCCCTACCTGGCGAACCGGGTGGCGAAGCTGCTCGACCGGGCCGAGGACGAGGCCAAGCGCCTCAAGGACGAGTACGTCTCCACCGAGCACCTGCTCCTCGCCGCCGCCTCGGAGAAGACCGGCGCGGGCGAGGCCCTGCGCGCCGGCGGCGCCACCCCGGAGCGGATCCGCGAGGCGCTGAAGGAGCTCCGCGGCGGCGCCCGCGTCACCTCCCCGGAGGCGGAGAGCCAGTACCGGGCGCTCGAGAAGTACGCCAAGGACCTGACCGACCTCGCCAAGCGCGGGAAGCTCGACCCGGTGATCGGTCGGGACGACGAGATCCGGCGGGTGATCCAGATCCTCTCGCGCCGCACCAAGAACAACCCGGTGCTGGTGGGCGACCCCGGGGTGGGGAAGACCGCCATCGTCGAGGGGCTGGCGCAGCGGATCGTCGACGGTGACGTGCCCGAGGGGCTCAAGGGGAAGCGGCTCCTCGCCCTCGACCTCGGGGCGATGGTGGCCGGGGCCAAGTTCCGCGGGGAGTTCGAGGAGCGGCTCAAGGGCGTGCTCAAGGAGGTGGTCTCCTCCGAGGGCCAGGTCATCCTCTTCATCGACGAGATGCACACCATCGTGGGGGCGGGGGCGGCCGAGGGGGCGATGGACGCCGGCAACATGCTGAAGCCGCCCCTCGCCCGGGGCGAGCTGCACGCCATCGGCGCCACCACCGTCGACGAGTACCGCAAGCACGTGGAGAAGGACCCAGCCCTCGAGCGGCGCTTCCAGCCGGTCTTCGTGGGCGAGCCGTCGGTGGCCGACACCATCTCGATCCTGCGCGGCCTCAAGGATCGCTACGAGCTGCACCACAAGGTCCGGATCCAGGACGCCGCCCTGGTGGACGCCGCCCGGCTCTCCCACCGCTACATCACCGACCGGTTCCTGCCCGACAAGGCCATCGATCTGGTGGACGAGGCCGCCTCGCGCCTGCGGATCGAGATCGACTCGATGCCCACCGAGGTGGACGAGGTGCGGCGGCGGATCGCCCAGCTGGAGATCGAGCGGCAGGGGCTGAAGAAGGAGCAGGACGAGGCCTCCCGGGCGCGGCTCGAGCAGGCGGACCGCGAGCTGGCCCAGCGCAAGGAGGAGTTCGCCCGCCTGAAGAGCCGCTGGGACGCGGAGAAGGCGGTGATCCGGGAGCTCTCCGAGGCGCGCCAGGCGGTCGAGGCGCTCAAGGTGGAGCAGCAGCGGGCGGAGCGCGAGGCGGACTTCCAGCGGGCGGCGGAGATCAAGTTCGGGAAGCTCCCCGAGCTCGACCGGCGGGTGAAGGCGGCCGACGAGAGGCTCGCCCAGCTCCAGTCGGGCGGGGCAATGCTCAAGGAGGAGGTCACCCCGGAGGAGATCGCCGAGGTGGTCTCCAAGTGGACCGGGATCCCGGTCTCGCGCCTCCTCGAGGGCGAGGTGCAGAAGCTGCTCGGGATGGAGGAGCGGCTCCACCGGCGGGTGGTGGGGCAGGAGGAGGCGGTGGCGGCGGTCTCCGCGGCGGTGCGGCGCGCCCGCTCCGGCCTGCAGGACCCGCACCGGCCCATCGGCTCGTTCATCTTCCTCGGGCCCACCGGGGTGGGGAAGACCGAGACCGCCCGGGCGCTGGCCGAGTTCCTCTTCGACGACGAGCAGGCGATGGTCCGCCTCGACATGTCGGAGTACATGGAGAAGCACACCGTCTCCCGCCTGATCGGCGCCCCGCCCGGCTACGTCGGCTACGAGGAGGGGGGGCAGCTCACCGAGGCGGTGCGGCGCCGGCCCTACGCGGTGATCCTCTTCGACGAGGTGGAGAAGGCGCACCACGACGTCTTCAACGTGCTCCTCCAGATCCTGGACGACGGGCGGCTCACCGACGGCCAGGGGCGCACGGTCGACTTCCGCAACACCGTGGTGATCATGACCTCCAACATCGGGTCGCAGGAGATCCAGCGGCTCGCCGGCCGGCCGGGCGCCGACATGCAGCAGATCCGCGAGGCGGCCCTGGAGAACCTGCGGGCCGAGTTCCGGCCGGAGTTCCTCAACCGGGTGGACGAGATCGTGGTGTTCCGGCCGCTCGGCCGCGCCGACGTCGGCCGGATCGTGGAGATCCAGGTGGCCCGGCTCCGCAAGCTGGTGGAGGAGCGGCAGCTCACCCTCGAGCTCACCGAGGCGGCGCGCGAGGCGATCGCCGACGTCGGCTACGACCCGGTCTACGGCGCCCGGCCGCTCAAGCGCGCCATCCAGCGGACGGTCCAGGACCCGCTCGCGGTGCTCCTCCTCAAGGGCGAGTTCAAGGCCGGCGACCACGTGGTGGTCGACGAGGGGAAGGACGGGAACATCGTCTTCACCAAGGGGCAGCGGCCGATCGAGGGCGAGGTGGTGGTGCACTGAGGGCCGCGACCGCCCGGTCCGACGCGGAGCCGCGTTCCGCAGGCGCCCGCCCTCGCCGGACGCGGCGCGCGCGATACGACGTCGAGCGAAGGCGCGCGGCCGGGGTTGTCCGGACGCGCTGACGCGCCACCCGCCGGCTCGTGCGCGAACCCGAGCCCCGTGTGCGCCGGGGACCCACGCGGCGGAGCGGCGGACCGGGCGGCCGCGCCCAGGAAACGCCGCCCAAACAGGCACGGAGGCAGCGCCTCGCCCATCCGAGCCAGGTCGACCCGCTCAGGAATGCAGCTCCACCACGTCCCCGTCGCCCAGCGGGTGGTGCCGATCGACCTGCTGCCCCTCGAAGCGGGCGTGCGGCCCCCAGAGCCGGGCGAAGCGGAGGTGGGCGCTGAGGTCGTGGTGCACGCGCTCGGCGAGGTCCTCCACCGTGGACCCCTCGTCGAGCACGAAGGGCTTGCCCGGGTCGGGGGCGTGGCCCGGCTCCTTGGTGTGGACGCGGATCCGGTGGAGCGCCTGGAAGAGGACCGGCCGGAGGGCCTCGAGACCGTCGCCCCGCTGCGCGGAGACGGCGCGGAAGGGGAGCCCGCCCACCGCGTCCTCCGCCAGCGCCACGAAGGTGCCGTCGTCGTCCAGGTCCACCTTGTTCCCGAGGACGATGACCGGTCGCGCCAGCACCAGCGGCGAGTCCTCCGCCCCGGCGGGGCGGGAGAGCGGCCGGACGCGGGCCCGTGCGAGGAGCTCCTCGGCGCCCCGCAGCCCGGCCTCGAGGTCGTCGGCGGCGACGTCGAGGACGACGAGCACCCCGTCCGCGCCCCGCACCAGCGAGGGGAGCCAGCTCGGCGCGTGGTCGGGAACGGCCGCCGGGGTGTCGACCAGCTGCACCTGGACGTCCTCGAAGGTCGCCATCCCCGGGAGCGGGTCGCGGGTGGTGAACGGGTACTCCGCGATCTCGGGCTTCGCGTGGGTGAGGGCGGCGAGCAGGGACGACTTCCCGGCGTTGGGCGGGCCGAGCAGCACCCACTGGCCGGCTCCCTCCCGCGCCACGTGCCCCACCTCGACGTGGTGCCCGCTCCGCTTCGCGTGGGCGGCCTCGTCCTCGAGCTTGGAGAGGCGCTTCCTGAGATCGGCCTGCAGCTTCTCCGTCCCCTTGTGCTTGGGGAGGAGCGCGATCATCTCGCGGAGCGCCTCCTCCTTCTCCTCGTGGGTCGCGGCGAGGTGGAGGCGCTGCTCGGCGGTCTTGAACGCGGGGGGGAGGTTCGCGGGCATGCCCGGATCGTCGGACCGGACGGGCACGGCTTGGAAAGGCCCTCGTGGGGAGGCACCGGTCGGGGTGAGGCGGCATCCCACGACCACGTGGCTCCCGGATGGCTTTCCGTCCCCGGACGGGTGAGCTAGCCTCCCATCCGACCACCCCCGGACAGGTGCGGATGTTCGCCCACCCCCGAGCCGCCTCCCACCTGCTCGCCTGCGCCGCGCTCCCGAGGGTCGCGCCAGGAGCCACGGGGACGCCGTTCGCCGCGCCGGACGCGGTCGCCCTGCTGGTCCTCGCCGCGGTCCTGGCGGTCGCGCTCACCTTCGCCGCGGCCGTCGCCAGCCGGCGCCGCCTGGCCGCGGAGCGGGCGAGGGCCGACCGGGCGCTGGCTCGCCTGCGGCACCTCGGGACCCTGGCGGTCGAGTTCTCCGCCGCCCGCACCCCGGCGACGGTGGCCGAGGTCGCCTTCCGGGCTTGCCGCGCCGCCGGGGCGACGCACGCGCGCATCGCCTGGCTGGCCGCGGACGGAGGGACGCTCGAGATCCTGTTCACCTCCGGTCACGAGCTCCTCGCCGGCGGCGCCGGGACGCTCCCGCTCGACGCCGGGCTGCCCACCGCCGTGGCCGTCCGCGAGGGGCAGCCGGTGTTCCTCTCCAGCCGGGCGGAGGCGGCGGCCCGCTTCCCGGCCGCGGCCGAGCTGGCCTCGGAGGTCGGGGCGGAGGCGTGGATCGCCTGGCCCCTCGTGCTCCGGGCGCGGCCCATGGGCGCCCTGGGGATCGGCTTCGGCCGCCCCGGCCCCCTCGCCCCGGCCGACCTGGAGCTGATCGCCTCGGTGGCCGAGCTGACCGCCCAGGCGCTGGAGCGGGCGCGCCTCCAGGAGCGGGCGGTGGAGAGCGAGCGCCGGTTCCGGCTCCTGGCCGAGAACGCCCCCGACGTCGTCTTCCGCTTCCGGCTCGGGGCCGAGGCCGGGTTCGAGTACGTGAGCCCGGCCGCCACCGCCCTCCTCGGCTACACGCCCGAGGAGCACTACGCCGACCCCGGGCTGGTCCGCCGGCTCGTCTTCCCCGAGGACCTGCCCGCCCTCGAGGCGGCCGCCCGCGCGCCCGGCAGCGCCCCGCTGCTCCTCCGCTGGCGCCGGCGCGACGGGGCGGTGATCTGGACCGAGCAGCGGCTGGTCCTGCTCCGGGACGAGGCCGGCACGCCCGTGGCGCTCGAGGGGATCGCCCGGGACGTCACCGAGCGCGTGGCGGTCCAGGCGGAGCGGGAGCGGCTGGTCTCGGAGCGCGAGGACCTCCTGCGGGCGGTGTCGCACGACTTCCGCACCCCCTTGCAGGCGGTGCTGCTCAGGGCGGAGGGGCTGGTCCGCAACCCCGGCGATCCGGAGCGGGTGGCGCGGAACGGCCGGTCGATCGCGGAGAGCGCCCGGCGCCTCTCCGCGGCGGTGCAGGACGTGGTCCACCTGGCCCGGCTCTCGGCGGGCGCGCTCGAGCCCCAGCGGAGGGCGATCCCTCTCGCTCCCTTCGTCCACGAGCTGGCGCAGCGGCTCTTCAGCGAGGAGGCCTTCGCCCGGCTGGAGCTCCAGCTCGGCGACGGGGTGGTGATCGCCGACCCCGACCACCTCGAGCGGATCGTCACCAACCTGGTCGACAACGCCCTCAAGTACTCGCCCGCGACCGCGCCGGTCCGCATCGCCTGCGAGCCGGCGCCCGACGGCGCGGCACGCGTCCTCTCGGTGGCCGACCAGGGGCCCGGCATCCTCCCCCAGGACCTGCCCCAGCTCTTCCAGCGGTACTTCCGCGGCTCGCGCCAGACCGGCCGCGAGGGAACCGGGCTCGGGCTGTTCGTGACCCGCATGCTGGCCGAGGCCCAGGGGGGCTCGGTCACGGTCGAGACCGAGCTCGGCCGGGGGTCGATCTTCCGCGTCCGCCTCCCCTCCGCCTGACCGCCGCCTCCCGGAGACCCCACCCGTGCCCGATCCCCGACGCCACCCGCGCTACCCCGTCTCCCTGGCGGTCGACCTGATCTCGGAGGCCGGCCTCCAGCAGTGCCAGGCGGAGGACCTCTCCGCCGGCGGTTGCCGGGTGGTCACGGTGTTCCCGATCCCGCGGGGGAGCGCGGTGCGGATCCGCCTGCGGTCGCCCGCCGTCGCCTTCGAGATCGGGGCGCCCGCCACCGTGGCCTGGTCGACGCGGGAGCCGCCCTACCGGGCCGGGCTGCAGTTCGCGGAGGCGTCGGTGCCCGAGGCCGGGCGCTTCCTCCAGGCGCTGCTCGGGCCGGTGCGGCTGGAGAATTCCTGAGCCCCGCGGGCGCGCCCCTCGCCGCGCCGGGCGAGGCGCCTCAGGTCTCGACCCGGGCGCCCGAGACCACGAAGCGGGCCGTCACCGAGTCCATGGTCCGGATGTGGTGGACGAACCAGGCGGGGACCACCTCGAACAGGTAGCTCCAGAGCTTGGCCGGATCCCCGCCCTCGCGGAACCGCCGGGCCTGGAGATCCATCTCGGCGAGGGCGCGGTCGTGCTCCGCCTTGTGCATCGGGTACGCAGGGAAGCCCGCCTCGCGCATCACCTGCTCCTCGCGGAGGAAGTGCTCGCGGGTGTGGACGGCGAGGAGCGCCAGCCGCTCCAGCACCGGGGCGAGCGAGCCCTTGCCGGCACGGTGCGCGTCGAGCGCCTCCCCCAGCTCCTCGAGCAGGCGCATCTCCTGGGCGTGGTCCGCGTTCATGAACGCGAGCGGCAGCTCGGGGACCTGAGACACGTCGACGAAGCGCATCGCGGCGAACACCCTCCCGCCGGCAGCGGCCGGCGCCCACTAGATAACCGGGGCGCGACCGGCGCGCCGCGCGCGAGGGGCGCGAGGTCGGGCGTCAGTCGCGGACCAGCTCGACCTTCACCGGTTGGGCGCGGCCGCCGGCCTGGACCTCGTCGCGGAACTGCACGCGCCCGAGCCGGGCGATCCCGGAGCCGTCCATGGGCGCGGAGGCGAGCTTGTAGCGCCGGGTGACGGCGATCGCCTTTCCCGGAGGGATGGTCCGCTGCCCGGCCTTCCAGGGCGCGCTCTCCCGCTCCTCCGGGTCCGGGGTCCAGCCCGGGTCGTCCTCCACCCGCGCCAGGGTCAGGTTCGTCCCCTCCCGCTCGATCAGCGCCGCGCGGCCGAGGGCGATGCGCACCGGCCCGTCCGTCCCGTTCTCCACCCGGGAGCGGACCGAGATCTGGCCGCCGTCGATGCGCGCCTGGACGTCGTAGACCACCCCGCCCGCCAGCTCGAGCCGGTAGAGCGGGGTGCCGTCGTCGCCGGTGGCGTTCGGGAGGGGCGAGAGGCCGGTCGCCCGGTAGGGGCCGGAGGGCAGGCCGAGGAGCTGGCCCTCCGCGCAGCCGGCGAGCGTGGCCAGGGCGAGGGCGGCGAGCAGGGCGCGGCGCACGTTCACTTCCCCTGGAGCCAGCCGTCGGCGGTGAGCAGCTCGGCGGTGAGGACCGCGCCCCCGGCCGCCCCGCGCACGGTGTTGTGCGAGAGGCAGACGAAGCGCCAGTCGAAGAGGGCGTCGGGCCGGAGCCGGCCGATCGTGACCGCCATCCCGTTCCCCGCGTCGCGGTCGAGCCGGGTCTGCGGGCGGGCCTCGTCCTCGAAGTAGTGGAGGAAGGGCTTCGGGGCGGAGGGGAGGCCGAGCTTCTGCGGCTTGCCGGAGAAGCTCTTCCAGAGCTCGAGCACGTCGTCCTTGGAGGGCCTCCGCTCGAACTGGACGAAGACCGCCGCCAGGTGGCCGTCGGAGGCGGGGACCCGGATGCACTGGGCGGTGATCACCGGCTCGGCGGCGGCGACGATCTTGCCCCCCTCGATCCGGCCCCAGATCTTCATCGGCTCCTTCTCGCTCTTCTCCTCCTCCCCCTTGATGAAGGGGATGACGTTGTCCACCATCTCCGGCCAGCTCTCGAAGGTCTTCCCGGCGCCGGAGATCGCCTGGTAGGTGGCGACCGCGATCTTCTTCGGGCCGAACTTCCAGAGCGGGTGGATGGCCGGGACGTAGCTCTGGAGCGAGCAGTTGGGCTTCACCGCGATGAAGCCGCGGCGGGTGCCGAGCCGCTTGCGCTGCGCCTCGACGACGCCGGCGTGCTCCGGGTTCACCTCGGGCACCATCATGGGGACGTCGGGGGTCCCGCGGTGGGCGGAGTTGTTGGACACGACCGGGGTCTCGTGCCGGGCGTAGTCCTCCTCGAGCTTGGCGGTCTCGTCCTTCGGCATGTCGACCGCGCAGAAGACGAAGTCCACCTGGTCGGCGATGGCGGCCACCGCCGAGGCGTTCTGCACCGTGAGGGCGGCGGTGGCGGCCGGGATCGCCGACTTGAGCGCCCAGCGCCCCTTGACCGCGTCCGCGTACTTCTGGCCCGCCGAGTTGGCGCTGGCGGCCACCAGCGACACCTCGTACCAGGGGTGGTTCTCGAGCAGGGCGACGAAGCGCTGGCCGACCATGCCGGTCGCGCCCAGGACGCCCACCTTCAGCTTCTTCTGGCTCACGGCTCCTCCCAGTTCGGGGCTCGGGAGGATAGCAGGAGCCCGCGCCTCAGTAGAAGACCTCCTCGAGCGTGAGCCCCTGCGGCGGCGCCGTCGGGCCGGCCTCGGCGCGGTCCCCGCGCTCGAGGAGCGCGGCGAGGGAGCCGGCCTCCCGCTTCCCCCGCCCCACCTCCACGAGCGTCCCCACGATGTTGCGCACCATGTGCTTCACGAAGGCGGTGGCCTCGATCTCGACCTCGATCCGTCCCCCCGGCTCGCCCCGGAGCTCGAGCCGCCGCACCTCGCGGACGGCGTGATCGGCGGCGCAGTCGGCCGCCTGGAAGGCGGAGAAGTCGTGCCGGCCGATCAGGGGGGCGGCGGCCGCCCGCATCGCCGCCACGTCGAGGGGGACGAACACCTGCCAGGCCTGGAGGCGCCCGAGCGGCGACCGCCCGGGGCCGTTCTCGATCACGTACCGGTAGCGCTTGCCCCGGGCGCTCCGCCGGGCGTCGAAGCCCTCCGGCTCCAGGCTCGCGGCCCGGACCGCCACGTCGGGCGGGAGGAGGGCGTTCATCCCCTGCACGTAGGCGCGGAGCGGCAGCGGCCGCTCCTCCGGGAAGGAGACCACCTGGCCGCGGGCGTGGACGCCGGCGTCGGTCCTCCCGGCGGCGGTGACCCGGCGGGGCGCGCCGCGGAGCGTGGCCAGGGCCCGCTCCACCTCCGCCTGGACCGAGGGGCCGTTGGGCTGGACCTGCCAGCCCACGTAGCGGGTCCCGTCGTACTCGAGGATGAGCTTCACCACCGCCACGAGGCGGGAAGCTAGCACGCGGGCGGCCGTCCCGGTGCCGGCGGGGGCGGGGCGACGTGCCGCTGGAGGAGGGGGCGGGGCGTGCCTATCCTGCCGGGCGTGAACGCCCCGTCCTCTCCGGCCTCACCCCGCTGGCCCGCCGAGCGGCTCGCACCGGCGCTCCTCGCCCTCCTCGCCTTCGCGCTCCACGCCGCCTGCTGGGGACGCTACGGGATCTTCCGCGACGAGCTCTACTTCCTCTCCTGCGGGCGGCGCCTCGCCGCCGGCTACGTGGACCAGCCGGCCGGCATCGCCGTGGTGGCCCGGATCGCCGGCGCGCTCTTCGGCACCTGGGTCCCCGGCCTCCGGCTCCCCGCCTGGCTCGCGGCCGCGGCCGCGGTCTGGCTCTGCGGGAGGCTCGCCGCCCGGCTCGGGGGCGGTGGGCTCGGCGCGGCGATCGCGGCCGGGGCGGCGCTGACCGCGCCGGTGCTGCTCGCGCTCGGCCACCTCCTCACCATGAACGTCTTCGAGCAGCTCCTCCTCCTCGCCCTCGCCACCCTGCTCGTGCGCCTGGCGCAGGGCGAGGACGAGCGGCTCTGGGTGGCGGCGGGCGGGGTGGCCGGCCTGGCGGTCCTCTTCAAGTACACCGCCGCGGTCCTCGCCCTGGCCCTCCTCGCCGGCCTGGTCGCCACCCCGGCCCGGCGGGCGTTCAGGAGCCGATGGGTGCTCGCCGGCGCGGCGACCGGGCTCCTGGTGGTGCTCCCGAACTTCGCCTGGCAGGCGGCGCACGGCTTCCCGTTCCTCGAGATCGTTCGGAGCGCGGTCGGCTACAAGAACACGCCCTTCACCCTGGGCGGGTTCTCGAAGGAGCTCCTCCTCGACGCGAACCCGCTCCTCGCCCCGCTCTGGCTGGGCGGCCTCGCCTGGCTCCTCGCCGCCCCCGCGGCCCGCCCCTTCCGCTTCCTCGGCCTCGGGGCCGCCCTCACCCTGGCGGCCCTGATCGCCGGCCACGGCAAGTCGTACTACTTCGCCGGGACGCTCCCGCTGCTCTTCGCCGCCGGAGGCGCCGCACTCGGGCGGCTCCTCGGCGGCCAGCCGGCGAGCGGGCCGGGGCGGGTCCTCCGGGTGGCCCTGCCCGCCCTCCTCCTCCTCGTCGCCCTCGTCCCCGCCCCGCTCGCCCTCCCCCTCCTCTCCGTCGAGACCTTCGTCCGCTACCAGGCGGCGCTCGGCCAGAAGCCGCGCGCCTTCGAGCGCATGCGCTACGGTCGCCTCCCCCAGCTCTACGCCGATCAGCACGGTTGGCGGGAGCTCGCCGAGGGGGTGGCGATCGTGGCCGCCACCCTGCGCCCGGAGGAGAAGCCCCGGGCGGTGGTCTTCGGCCACAACTACGGCGAGGCGGCGGCCGTCGACGTGTACGGCCCGGAGCTCGGGCTGCCGCCGGCGATCTCCGGGCACAACAGCTTCTGGCTCTGGGGCGTGCCGCCCGGCCGCGGCGACCCGGCGATCGTGATCTCCGACGAGCGCGAGGACTGCGGCCACGCCTTCCGCGAGGCCATCCCCGCCCGCCGCCTCCCCTCGAGCCCCTGGGTGATGCCCTACGAGGACGCCCGCTGGATCTGGATCTGCCGGGAAGCCACCCGTCCCCTCGCCGAGGCCTGGCCCCGGCTCCGGCACTTCGAGTGAAGCCGCCGGCCGCCGGGGAGCGGGCCAGGGGCGACGCGCCGCTCGTTGACCCCGCTGCGCGAGGCGCGCTATATGCCGCTTCAACTTTCGTTGAAGGCTCCCCGGAGGACCGCGACATGGCGAAGGAGGAGGCGGTGATCCTGTCGCAGCTCGACGCCAGCGCCAGGCGCGGCGACCGGCCCGAGCGCGCCCAGGCGGCCCTCGCCGACGTCCCCACCCTCCCCGAGAGCCTGCTCGAGCTCGAGCGGCAGCTCACCGAGGCCACCCGCGACGCCGAGGAGAAGCTCAAGGCGGCGGCCCGCCACCTGGTGGGCGCGGGAGGGAAGCGGATCCGCCCCATGGTCACGCTCCTCGCCTGCGGCGCGTGCGGGGGCGAGATGCGCTCCGCGGTCCCCTTCGCGGTGGCGGCCGAGCTCACCCACTCCGCCACCCTGCTCCACGACGACGTGATCGACGACGGCCCGGTGCGCCGCGGCCAGCCCGCCTCCCGGGTCCTCTGGGGGAACGCGGTCTCGGTCCTCTCCGGCGACTGGCTCCTCACCCGGGCGCTCGAGATCGTCTCGGCGGAGCCGGCCCGCTCCGCCGCCCTCCCCGCCCTGCTCGCCACCATGCGCCGGCTGGTCGAGGGCGAGGTCCTCCAGCTCTCGCTCCGGGGCGGCTTCGCCGCCACCGAGCGGGACTACATGGACGTGGTGATCGGCAAGACCGCCTCCCTCTTCGGCTGGGCGGCCGCGGCCGGCGCCTGGGCGGCCGGGCAGCACGGCGCCGTCCCCGCCGCCCTGGTCCGCTTCGGCGAGGGGATCGGGATCGCCTTCCAGCTGGTGGACGACGCCCTCGACTACGCCGCCGACCCGGCCCTGCTCGGCAAGCAGCTGGGCACCGACCTGGTCGAGGGGAAGGCCACCCTCCCGCTCATCCGGGCTTGCACGGCCGAGCCCGGCCTGCGCGACCGCCTGGCGGCGCTGGTGGAGGGGCGCGAGGCGGCGGAGCCGGTGGCCGCCGAGGTGATCGCCGCCGTCCAGCGCGTCGGGGGCGTGGACGCCGCCCGGGCGGTGGCCCGCGAGCACACCCGGACCGCCCTGGCCGCGCTCGAGGAGGTGCCGGACGGCCTGCACCGCCGGGCGCTGCTCGAGGCGGCGCAGCACCTGACGGAGCGGGCATTCTGAGCGGGGCGTGCCGCCCCGACCTCCCGAGCTGAGCTCGTCAGGGGCCCCACGCCTGCTCGCCGGATCCCTTGCGCCGTGGCGTGCAGCACGCGCCGCCTCGCCGCGGTGCCCCGGCTGGTGCTCGCCGCGCCCTCCGGGCCCTCACCGCAGGACGAGCTGCCGGTGGGTGAAGTCGGTCCCCCCGCGCTCGTCCCGGCCGACCACCCAGAGGTCGATGATCGAGCCCGCCGGCGGGAGGTGCGTGTCGGCGGTCCAGACGGTGTCGGGCTTGTCCCCGCCGGTGACCGCCTCGCTCAGGCTGCCGCCGCTCGCGAACCACGAGACGCGCAGGATCTCGGTCACCGTCGAGGGCACGCCCGACACCACGGTCTGGTAGGTCTCGGCGCTCCCCGGGGCGAACTCTCCCCGGAGCGTGAGCTGGTCGCCGGCGTGCACCTCGAGCGGGGTGGCCGGATCGAGCGGGGTGAGCGTCGCGCCGGCGACCACCACCACGTCGGACAGCGTCGGGTTCTGGTTCGGGGGCGCGCCCTGGGCGAGGCGCAGGCCGTACTCCCCGGTCACCGCCCCGCTCGCCGACGAGGCGCGGACGACGATGGGGAGGTACACGCCGCCGCCGGCGTCGGGGGGGCCGAAGTCGGCCGGGGCGACGGCCGGGATGGTGGCGTCGAGGGTGAGGCCGGTCCCGAGGGGGACGAGGTACGGCGCGGTGCCGGGCCCGAAGCAGTCCGGGTTCACCGGACCGCTCCCGGTCACCGCCGGCTCGGTGCAGGCGATCCAGACCGCCTGGACCGTGGCGCCGGAGGTGTCGACCGCCAGGGCGGAGAGGGTGGTCGACTGGCCCGGCGCCACCTCGGCCGGCTCGGCCTTCACCGCCAGGACCCGGATCCCCTTCACGTAGGAGGCCGGATCGAACGAAGGCGCGCAGGCGCAGAGGAGCGTCGCAGAGAGAAGGATGGTTCGCCTCATAGCTCCCCCCGGATCCCGACCACCGGCAGGATGGGCAGCCCGGCCAGCGGCTTGGTCTGGGTGTAGTCGAAGTTGTACTGGATCCCCTCCGGGTTCTGCCGGTCGTAGACGTTCTGGAGGTCCAGGTAGACGGAGAGCTTCCAGCGGTCGTAGGTCCAGGTCTTGTCGAGCCGCAGGTCGAGCTGGTTGAAGCTCCCGAGGCGCGCCGAGTAGACCGAGCCGTAAAGCGGCCGGTAGCGGTCGGCGCGGGAGTCGTAGTAGGCGGCGTCCACGGGGGTGATCGGGTCGCCGGTCACGTAGCGGAAGCGGAGCCCGAGCTGGTAGCCGTTCGGAAGGATCTGGCTCGCCACCAGGGTGAGGATGTGGGTCTGGTCGTACTGGAAGACCCGCCAGGCCAGGTCCGGGTGGTCGCGGCGCTCGCTGCGCGAGAGGGTGTAGGAGATCCAGCCGAAGAAGCCGTGCCAGAGCTCCTGGCGCACGAGCAGCTCCGCGCCCACCACGCGCCCCACCCCGTCGTTCACCAGGAGCGGAGCTCCGACGTGCTCGCCGCGCACGATCAGATCCTGGAGGTGCTTGTAGAAGCCCTCCGCCTCGACGTGCAGCGTGGGGGTGGGGTCGAGGTCCACGCCGGCGACCAGGTGCACCGCCGACTCGGGGTGGAGGTCCGGGTTCCCGAAGGCGCGGGAGAGGTCGAAGGGGCCGGCCGGCTGGTGGTAGAGGCCGGCCGCGATCTTGGGGGCGAGCCAGGGGAGGGCCTGGAAGCGGGCCGAGAGCCGGGGCTCGAGCGCCGCCCAGGAGCTGGTGAAGGCCCCGGGCGTCCCCTGGTACGCGGACTGGGACATCACCTCGAGGCGGAGCTGCGGGGTGACCGTGAGCCGCTTGTCGAAGAGGGCGAAGGTGGCGCCGACGAAGGGCGCCAGGCCGTTGGAGAGGAGGACGTAGTCGTCGCTCACCAGGCCGCCCGCGCCGCCGAAGCCGCCCCCCGGGTCCCCCTCGCGCGGCGGGCCGGAGGGCGGGAAGGTGGCCTTCACCGGGGTCCTCGTCCCCTCGTAGTCGACCCCGGCGTCGAGCCGGACCCAGTCGGCGAGCGGCACCCGGGCCACCGAGCGGAGGGCCCAGGCGAGGTTCTGCTGGTCCACCACGCGCGGGGAGTTGCCCTCCACGAAGGTGAACTGGGCGGGGACGTCGTAGCCGGTCGAGGCGGTCGTCTCGACCGTCGCCCCCTCGGCGAAGCGGTGGAGCCAGCGGGCCACCGCCCGGTGGTAGTAGATGTGCGAGTCGGCCACCGGCGAGTCGGACGGGTCGGGCCGCTTGATCACCAGGTGGAGCTGGTCGTCGGAGCCGAAGACGAGGAAGTCGAGGTCGTCCCGCGGCGACGCGCGCCAGTGGAGGTCGGCCTGGTAGTCCCAGTACTTCGGCGAGAGCTGGAAGTCGGCGCTGGTGAAGAGGGGGAGGAAGGCGTCGATCCAGCTCCGCCGCGCCGCCACCGCGAGCGAGAGGGTCTGGGTGAGCGGGGTGTCGACCATGAAGGAGCCGTCGAGGAGGTCGAGCTGGACGAACCCGTGCGGCGCGTCGGTGCGCGGCCGGCGGCTCTCCACGTCGATCACCCCGCCCAGCCCGCGCCCGTGCTCCGCGCCGTAGCCGCCGGGGGCGAAGGCGAGCGAGTCGACCATCTCGCCGTTGAACGTCGAGCGCAGGCCGCCGAAGTGGTAGAGGGTCGGGATGGCGACGCCGTCCACGTAGCTGCGGGTGTCCTGTGGCGCCGAGCCCCAGACCGCGAGCAGGCCGCCGCCGAAGGGGGCGCGCGCCACCCCGGGGAGGTTCTGCACCGCCTTGAGCGTGTCGCCCTGGGTCCCCGGGATCCGGCGGATCTCCTCGCCC
>DATKAL010000146.1:0-3392 GCA_035498135.1 Anaeromyxobacter sp. | reverse complement strand
ACCCTCGGCCACGTCAGGAGGTGGAGCGTGACCACTCCGTCGACCGCCGCCGCACCGGCGCACGACCGCCCCTGGCGCCGGATCGCCGACCGCCTGCCGCCCATCACCACCATCGGCCCGCTCCTGGCGCTCCTCGCCGCCGGCACCTTCTTCGCCGTCCGCACGGACCGGTTCCTCGCCGGCCAGAACTTCTCCCTCATCCTCCAGCAGGTGATGGAGGTGGGGGTGATCGCCATCGGCCAGACCCTGGTGATCCTCACCGCCGGCATCGACCTCTCCTGCGGGATGGTCATGGCGCTCGGCTCGATCGTGATGACCAAGTTCGCGGTCGACCTGGGCCTCGCCCCCTGGCTGGCGATCCCGGCCGGGATCGGGGCCTCCACCGCCTTCGGCTACCTCAACGGCGCCCTGATCACCTTCGTCCGGCTGCCGCCCATCATCGTCACCCTCGGCACCCTCAACATCGCCTTCGCCATCACCCAGATCTACTCGGACGCCCAGACGGTCTCGGGTCTCCCCGGGGCCCTCAACCTCTTCGGCCAGACCTTCCGGCTCGGCTCCACCGAGGTGACCTACGGGGTGGTGCTGATGCTGCTCCTCTACGCCCTCACCTGGTTCGTGCTCCACCAGACCGGGGTCGGCCGGCACGTCTACGCCCTGGGGAACAACGCCGAGGCGGCCCGGCTCATGGGCATCCCCACCCAGCGCCTGCTCCGGGGCGTCTACACGGTGGCCGGGGCGATCTACGGGGTGGCCGGCCTCCTCCTGGTCGCCCGCACCGGGGTGGGCGACCCGCAGGCGGGGCAGACCGACAACCTCGACAGCATCACCGCGGTGGTGCTGGGCGGGACCAGCCTCTTCGGCGGGCGCGGCCAGATCCTCGGCTCGCTGGTGGGGGCGCTGATCGTGGGCGTCTTCCGCAACGGCCTCACGCTCATGGGCGTGCCCTCCGTCTACCAGATCCTGATCACCGGGATCCTGGTGATCCTCGCGGTCGCCACCGACCGCCTCTCCCGCGCAAGGGGATAGCTCCATGGCCTCCGCCTCCCCCGCCCCCACGCCGGTGCTCGAGGCCCGCGGCCTGGTGAAGCGCTACGGCCACGTGACCGCCCTCGACGGCGCCGACTTCCAGCTCCTCCCCGGGGAGATCCTGGCGGTGATCGGGGACAACGGGGCCGGGAAGTCGACCCTGATCAAGGCCCTCTCCGGCGCCCTCGTCCCCGACGAGGGCGAGATCCGCCTCGACGGCCAGCCGATCCGCTTCCACAGCCCGCTCGACGCCCGTCGCGCCGGGATCGAGACCGTCTACCAGGACCTGGCGGTGGCCCCCGCCATGACCATCGCCGAGAACCTGTTCCTCGGGCGCGAGCTGCGCCGCCCCGGCCTCGTCGGCCGGCTCCTCGGGATGCTCGACCGGCGACGGATGCTGGAGCAGGCCAAGGGGCACATGGAGGGGCTCAAGATCGGCATCCGCTCCATGCGGCAGGCGGTCGAGACCCTCTCCGGCGGGCAGCGGCAGGGGGTGGCGGTGGCCCGCAGCGCCGCCTTCGCCCGCCACGTGGTGATCATGGACGAGCCGACCGCCGCCCTCGGGGTGAAGGAGGGCAACATGGTCCTCGAGCTCATCCGCCGGGTCCGCGACCGGGGGCTGCCGGTGATCCTCATCAGCCACAACATGCCCCACGTGTTCGAGGTGGCGGACCGCATCCACGTGGCCCGGCTGGGCAAGCGCTGCGCGGTCCTCGACCCGAAGCGGATCAGCATGTCGGACACCGTGGCGGTGATGACCGGCGCGAAGCGCCCCGAGGAGCTCCCCCCCGAGGCGCTGGCGTGAGCCATGCGCGGGCGCGGCGATCCCCGGCCCGGCCCGCGCCGCGGCGCACCCCGCGGCGCCCCGGGGTCGCCAGGCCGGACCGCCGGCGGGGGGGGCGGAGCGCCCCGCCCCTTCAACGAGCGGGTGGTGCTCCAGGCGATCCGGGTGTACGGCGCCCTCCCCAAGGCCCAGGTCGCCCGGCTCACCCGGCTCAGCTCCCAGGCGGCCTCGGTGATCATCGACGGCCTGCTCGAGGACGGGCTGGTGGTGAAGCAGGCGCGGCTGCGCGGCCGGGTCGGCCAGCCCTCGGTCCCCATCGCCCTGAACCCCGACGGCGCCTTCACCATCGGCGTCCGGGTGGGCCGGCGCAACCTGGACGTGCTGGCGATGGACTTCACCGGCGCGGTGCGCCTGCGCGAGTCGCTCGACTACGCCTACCCCGACCCGGAGGCGATCTTCCCCGCCATCGAGGCGCGGCTCGCGGGGATCTTCGGCCGGCTCGGGCCCAGGCGGCGGCGGGTGGTCGGGCTGGGGGTGGCGGCCCCGCTCTGGATGGGCGGCTGGCGGGACTTCCTCGGGGCCCCGGCCGGCGCCATGGACCGCTGGGAGGCGCTCGACGTCCGGGAGCGCATCCAGGCGATGACCCGCCTCCCGGTGGAGTTCGCCAAGGACACCACCGCCGCCTGCGCCGCCGAGCTGGTGATGGGGAGCGGCCGGGGCCTGCGCAACTTCCTCTACGTGTTCGTGGGCACCTTCATCGGCGGGGGGCTGGTGATCGACGGCAAGCTCCACCCCGGCCCGCGGGGCAACGCCGGCGCGGTCGGATCGATCCCCTGGCAGGACGAGGGGGAGCGCGTCCCCCGCCAGCTCCTCCACCGGGCCTCCGGCATCCTCCTCGAGCAGCTCCTCGCCGGCCACGGCCACCCCGTCCGCGCGGCGCACGACCCGCGGGCGCTCGCCCCCGAGCTCCGGGAGCTGACCGCCCGCTGGCTGGACGGCACCGGCCCCGCCCTCGCCCAGACCATCGGGGCCGCCGCCGCCCTGCTCGACCTCGAGGCGGTGGTGGTCGACGGCTCGCTCGACCGGGCGGTGATCGCGGAGGTGGTGGGGCGCACCGAGCAGGCCCTGGACCGCTTCAGCTGGGAGGGGATCTCGCGCCCGCGGCTGGTGGTGGGGGCGGTGGGCGCCGACGCCCGCGCGGTGGGCGCCGCCATCCTCCCCCTCTACCGGCACTTCGCGCCCGTCCACGAGCTCTTCCTCATGCCGGAGGCGCCCGCCTGAGCGGGCGGCTCCCGGGGTCACGCCATGGGCAGCGACGCCCGCCTGGTCGTGTTCGGTGAGGCGCTCACCGACTTCATCCGCGAGGACGCGCACCGCTGGCGGGCGGTGGCCGGCGGATCGCCCTGGAACGTGGCCCGGACCGCCGCCCGGCTCGGCCTCCCCACCGGCCACGCGGGGGCGGTGAGCCGGGACCTGTTCGGCGACGAGCTCCTCCGGCTGGGCCGGGAGGCGGGCCTCGACCCGCGCTTCACCCAGCAGGCGAACCGCTCGCCGCTCCTCGCCATGGTCTGGTCCAAGG
>DATKAL010000145.1:0-10294 GCA_035498135.1 Anaeromyxobacter sp. | reverse complement strand
CGGAAGCACTTGAAGCCGCCGGTGAGGTCGCGGACCTTCACCCCCAGGATGGTGCGGGCGTAGAGGCTCCCGCCCTTCGAGATCAGCCGGCGGACGAGCCCCCAGTTCTCCGTCCCCCCGCCGGGCACGTACCGCGAGCCGAGCACCAGGTCCGCCTCGGCCGCCCGGGCGAGCATCGCCGGCAGGTAGCGCGGGTCGTGGGAGAAGTCGGCGTCCATCTCCAGCACCAGGCCGTAGCCCTGGGCCAGGGCCCAGGCGAAGCCGGCCAGGTAGGCCTTCCCCAGCCCCTCCTTGCCCGCCCGGTGCAGGACCTTCACCCGCGGCTCACGGGCGGCGACGGCGTCGGCCAGGGCGCCGGTGCCGTCGGGCGAGTTGTCGTCGACCACCAGGATCTCCACCCCGGGCGCGGCCGCCAGGATGGCGGCCACCATGGGCTCGAGGTTCTCCCGCTCGTCGTAGGTCGGCAGGCAGACGAGCGCTCGCCGCGGCTCGCTCATCCCATCACCCCCAGGACCTCGTCGGCCACCCGCCGCGCCGCGCCCGGCTCGCCCAGCGAGGCGCGCACCTCCCGCAGCCCGGCGAGCTGCGCCTCCCGCGCCGCCGGATCCTCGAGCAGCCGGAGCAGCTCGCCCGCCATCCGCTCCGGGCTCGCCTCGCCCTGGAGGAGCTCCGGCACGATCCCCCTCCCCGCCAGGATGTTCACCAGGGCGACGTGGGCGATCCGGACCAGCAGGCGGGCCACCAGGTAGGAGAGCCAGGAGAGCTTGTAGACCACCACCATGGGGCGGAGCATCAGCCCCGCCTCCAGCGTGGAGGTGCCGCTCTTCACCAGCGCGGCGTCGCTCGCCCCCACCACCTCGTCGGCCCGCCCGTCCACCAGCTTGACCTCGAGGGCGCGGTGCGCGGCCAGGTAGGGCTCGAGCTGGGCGCGCTCCAGGGTCGGGGCCACGGGGACCACGAACTGGGCGTCGGGGTGCTGGGCGCGGACCCGCTCGGCCGCCTCGAGCATGGGCGGGAAGAGGCGGGCCAGCTCGGTGGGGCGGCTCCCGGGGACGATCGCCACGGTGGTCCGTCCCGCCGGCAGGCCCAGCTCGGCCCGGTACGCCTCGGGCGGCCCCGGCGGCGGGCGCTCGGCGAGCGGGTTGCCCACGAAGCGCGCCCGGACGCCGGTCCCCTCGTAGAAGCGCTCCTCGAAGGGGAGGATGCAGAGCATCCGGTCGACCACCCGCGCGATCTTGCGGGCGCGCCCCTTCCGCCAGGCCCAGATGGTGGGGGAGACATAGTAGACGACCGGGATCCCCAGCTTCTTCAGGCTGGCGGCGAGCCGGAGGTTGAAGTCCGGCAGGTCCACGAGCAGCGCCGCCCCCGGGCGCCGCTCGGCCGCGGCCCGCCGGAGGGCCCGCAGGATCCCGAGGATCCGGGGGAGGCGCGGCAGGACCTCGGCGAGCCCCATCACCGAGATCTCCTCGGCGGGCGCGATCGCCTCGAGCCCGGCGGCCCGCAGCCGGGGGCCGCCCACGCCGAAAGCGTGGAGCCCGGGGCGCTGGCCCAGGAGCTCCTCGAGCACCCGCGAGGCGTGCAGGTCGGCGCTCGCCTCCCCCGCCACGATGAGGATCTCCCCGGCCAAGCGGGCGCTTTATAGCACGCGTCCCCGGGCTCCCCGGTGCGGCGAGGCGGTGACGATCTCCGCCCGGTCCGCGCGGGGCGGCGGGTTGCACCTGAACGTCCGAGCAGCTATCTTCCGCCGGTGAGAGCGCGCCCGGCCTGGAACCCGCCCAACCCCTGGGTGGGGCCGACGATCGCCTGGGACGAGGGCCCGCCGCCCGCGTCCGTCGAGGTCCTCGAGGACGCCACCCGGGAGATCCTCTCCCGGAACGCCAGCCCCGACGTCGGCTTCCGCTGGAGCGTCAACCCGTACCGGGGGTGCCTGCACGCCTGCGCCTACTGCTACGCCCGGCCGACCCACGAGTACCTGGGGATGGGCGCGGGCACCGACTTCGACACCCGCATCGTCGCCAAGCGCCGGGCGCCCGAGCTGCTCCGCGAGGCGTTCGACCGCCCCGCGTGGAAGGGCGAGCGGGTGGCGTTCGCCGGCGCCACCGACGCCTGGCAGCCGCTGGAGGCCGCCCTGCGCCTCACCCGCCGCTGCCTGGAGGTCTGCGCCGCGTACCGGAACCCCGTCTGCTGCGTCACCAAGTCGGCGCTCATCGCGCGCGACGTGGACGTGCTCCAGGAGCTCTCGCGCGTCGCCCACGCCTCGGTCTCGATCAGCCTGCCCCTGCTCGACCCGGCGCGGGCGCGGGCGCTCGAGCCCTGGGCCCCCTCCCCGGCCGCCCGGCTGCGGACCCTGGAGGCCCTGGCCAGGGCGGGGCTCTCGCCCGGCGTGCTGGTGGCGCCGGTCATCCCCGGGCTCGACGACGAGCTCCCCCGGGTGCTGGCTGCGGCGCGCGAGGCGGGCGCGGTCGGCGCCGCCTGGCTCCTCCTGCGGCTCCCGGGGTCGGTGGCGGAGGTGTTCGCGTCCCGGGTCCGCGCCGCCCTCCCCGAGGCGGCGGGGCGCATCCTGCACCTGGTGCGCGGGACACGCTCCGGCCGCCTCTCCGACTCGCGCTTCGCCGTGCGAGGGCGCGGCGAGGGCGCCTACGCCGCCGCGATCGGCGAGCTGTTCCGGGTCACGGCGACCCGCCTCGGCCTGCGGACCGGCGACCCGGGCCCCGCCGGCCCCGCGACCTTCCGGCGCCCAGGCGACCTCCGCCAGCTCGGGCTCTTCGGGGAGCCCTGAACCGGACCTTCCCGAGCGGGTGACAACGCCGCGAGGGAACGGTACGAAAGGGGCCGTGCCGGCCTCTGCGCAGACCGTGGCCGGGCCGGTGGAGGCCGGCTCGCCCGCCACCCGGAGCGACGGGTCCGCCTCCCGCCGCCGGCGCCTCGGGTGGACGCGGGGCCGGGTGGTGGCCGCCTACGCGCTCGTGGGGGCCCTCTGGATCACCTTCTCGGATCGGGCCCTCGTCCTCCTGGTCCGCGACCCCGGCCTGCGCGAGCGCCTGCAGACCACCAAGGGGTTCTTCTTCGTCGCGGTCACCTCGCTCCTGCTCCTCGGGCTGATCCGGCGGCTCGAGCGCGGGCTCCGGACCCTCGGGGCGGAGGTCCGCGCCACGGTGGACGGCGTGGCCGACGCCGTCCTCCTGGTGGAGGGCGAGGGGCGGGAGGCCCGCGTGGTCGGGGCGAACCGGGCCGCGGTGGAGCTCTTCGGGGCGCCCAGGGAGGCGCTGCTCGGCCCGCTCGAGGCCTGGGGCCGCCGCGTGGCCCTGCGCTACCTCGACGGCTCGGCGGTGCCGGTCGAGCGGAGCGCCTCGGTCCGGGTCCTGGGCGGCGAGAAGGTGGCCGCCTACGACGGGATGGTGCGCCGCGACGGCGAGGACGTCTACGTGAGCATCACCAGCGCCCCGGTGCTGCACCCCGGTCCCCGGGCGCTGGCGGTCACGGTGATCCGGGACGTCTCGGCCTCCCGCCGCCTGGACGAGATGCGCGACGAGTTCCTCGCCATCGCCGCCCATGAGCTCAAGACCCCCCTGGCGGTGATCCGGGCCTACGCCCAGCTCCTGCAGCGGCGCGTCCCCGCGGAGACCCAGGCGCTCACCGTGATCCAGCGCCAGGTGGACCGGCTCAACCGGCTGGTGCAGCAGCTGCTCGACACCTCGCGCCTGCGGCTCGAGGCGCCGGGGGCGGCGCCGGCGCGCTTCGATCTGGGGGAGCTGGTCCGCGCCCAGGTGGAGCGGGCGCAGGCGGAGGCGCCGGGGCACGTCCTCTCGGTCGACGGGGAGCGGGCCGCCGTGGTGGTGGCGGACCGCCCCGGGATCGCCCGGGTGCTCGCCAGCCTGCTCGACAACGCGGTCCGCTTCTCGCCCGCCGGCGGCGAGGTGCAGACCCGGGTCGACGTCCGCCAGGGCGAGGCGGTGGTCTCGGTGGCCGACCGCGGGGTGGGGATCGCGCCGGAGCGCCAGGGCCGGGTCTTCGAGCGCTACTACCGCGCCCACGCGGGCACCGGCGAGGACTACGGCGGCCTCGGGCTCGGCCTCGACCTCTCCCAGGCGATCGTGAGCCGGCACGGCGGCCGGATGTGGTTCGAGAGCGCGCCTGGGGTCGGCTCCACCTTCCACTTCAGCCTGCCGCTCGCCGGGGGGGCCGAGCGATGAGCGGCGGGGTGCTCGTGGTCGAGGACGACGCCGACCTGCTGGCGCTCCTCGAGATCGTCCTGCAGGAGGCCGGGCACCGGGTCCGGACCGCGAGCGACGGGCGAGCCGCCCTGGCGCGCGTGGCCGAGGAGATGCCGGGCGTGATCCTGCTCGACATGCGGATGCCGGTCATGGACGGCTGGGAGTTCGCCCGCGAGTTCCGCGCCCGCCACGGGCGGGCCTGCCCGATCGTGGTCGTCACCGCCGCCGAGAACGCCCGGCTCCGCGCCGAGGAGATCGGCGCGGAGGGCTGGCTCGCCAAGCCCTTCGACCTGGAGGACGTCCTCGCCGCCGTGGCCCGGCACCTGGGCCGGGCCGGCGGCGCCTCCCCGCCTGCGCCGTAGGCTCCTCGCCGGAACCGTTCGCCGGCGGCCGGGCTCGGACGGGGTGGCGGCGCTACACTGTCCCTTCCTCCCGAGGATCGATCCGTCATGGAGCAGACCACCGCCTCCCCTCCCCCCGCGGCCCCGCCGGCCGCGCCGGTGCGCGACCCGGTCTGCGGGATGGAGGTGGACCCGGCCGCCCCCGCGGGCGGGGTGGTCGAGCGCGGCCGCTACCGGTACCTGTTCTGCAGCGCGGCCTGCCGGGAGAAGTTCCAGGCCGAGCCCGAGCGCTACTTCGTCCTCGACCCGGTCTGCGGGATGGAGGTGAACCCGCGGTCCCCCAGGGGCGGGCAGCACGAGCACGGCGGCCGGGCCTACTCCTTCTGCAACCCGCGCTGCCGGGAGAAGTTCGCCGCCGAGCCGGAGCGGTACCTGGCCGGCGCCCCGGCCGCGCCACCCCCGGCGCCGCCCGGGGGCGAGGTGGTGTGGGTCTGCCCCATGGACCCGGAGGTCCGGGAGAAGGCGCCCGTCCCCTGCCCGATCTGCGGGATGGCCCTCGAGCCGCTGGTGGTGGGCGGGATGCCCGGCGCCGAGGAGCCCGCCAGTCCGGAGCTGGCGCTCATGAGCCGGCGCTTCTGGTGGGGGCTCCCCCCGGCCGCCGTCCTGCTCGGGCTGGCGATGGGGCCGGGGATGCGGCTCTCGCACGCCTTCGGGTTCCGCGCCTGGGCCCTCCTCCAGCTCGCCCTGGCCTCGCCGGTGGTGCTCTGGGGCGGCTGGCCGCTCCTCGAGCGCGCCTGGACCTCGGTCCGCACCCGCCGGCTCAACATGTTCACCCTCATCGGGCTGGGGACCACCGCCGCCTACCTGTTCAGCGCCGCCGCCGCCCTGCTCCCGCCCGAGGCCTTCCCCGCCGAGTTCCTGGAGCACGGCGCTCCGCCCGTCTACTTCGAGTCGGCGGCGGTGATCGTGGAGCTGGTCCTGCTCGGGCAGCTGCTCGAGCTGCGCGCCCGGTCCCGCGTCTCCGGGGCGATCCGGGCCCTGCTCAAGCTCGCCCCCCGCACCGCCCGCCGCCTCGAGGACGGCGGGGAGGAGCGCGACGTGGAGGTGGCGTCGCTCCGGGTGGGCGACCGGCTCCGGGTCCGCCCGGGCGAGAAGATCCCGGTCGACGGGGTGGTCCTCTCCGGGGCCTCGGCGGTCGACGAGTCGATGGTCACCGGGGAGCCGATCCCGGTGGAGAAGCGGGAGGGAGCCCCGGTCACCGGGGCCACCCTGAACGGCACCGGCATGCTGGTGATCCGCGCCGAGAAGGTGGGGGCCGACACGCTCCTCGCCCGCATCGTCCGGATGGTGATGGACGCGCAGCGGACCCGGGCGCCCATCCAGCGGCTCGCCGACGTGGTCTCGGGCTGGTTCGTCCCCGCGGTGGTGGTCGCCGCGGCGGTGGCCTTCGCCGCCTGGTCCCTCCTCGGTCCGGAGCCACGCCTCGCCCACGGCCTGGTGGCGGCGGTCTCGGTGCTGATCATCGCCTGCCCCTGTGCCCTGGGGCTCGCCACCCCCATGGCGATCATGGTGGGTACCGGCCGCGGGGCGGCCGCGGGCGTGCTGGTGAGGAGCGCCGAGGCCCTGGAGCGCCTGGAGGCGGTCGACGCCCTGCTCCTCGACAAGACCGGCACCCTGACCGTCGGCCGGCCGGCGCTCTCGAGCGTGGTCGCCCTCGCGCCCGGCGGCGAGGACGCCCTGCTCCGGCTCGCCGCCAGCCTGGAGCGCGCCTCCGAGCACCCGCTCGCCGCCGCGGTGGCGCGGGCCGCGGCCGAGCGCGGCCTCGCCCTGGCCGAGGTGAGCGAGCTCCGGGCGGTGCCGGGCAAGGGCGTGAGCGGCCGGGTGGAGGGGCGGCCGATCGCCCTCGGGAACGCCGCCCTCCTCGCCGAGCTGGGGATCGACGCCGGCCCGCTCGCCGCCCGGGCGGAGGCGCTCCGCGCCGGGGGCGGGACGGTGATGCTGGTGGCGATCGACCGGGCTCCCGCGGGCCTGCTCGAGGCGCGGGACCTCCCCCGGCCCGGCGCGGCCGAGGCGATCCGGGCGCTCCACGCCGAGGGGCTCCGGCTGGTGATGGTGACCGGGGATGGCTGGACCACCGCCCGGGCGGTGGCGAGCCAGCTCGGGATCGACGAGGTGCTGGCCGAGGTCCTGCCCGGGGACAAGGCGGCGGCGGTGGAGCGCTACCGGGCCCTCGGCCACCGGGTGGCCTTCGCCGGGGACGGGATCAACGACGCTCCGGCCCTGGCCGCGGCCGACGTGGGCCTGGCGATGGGGACCGGGACCGACGTGGCCATCGAGTCGGCCGGGATCACCCTGGTGAGGGGCGAGCTGGCCGGGCTGGTCCGCGCCCGCCGTCTCTCGCGCGCCACCCTGCGCAACATCCGGCAGAACCTCTTCTGGGCCTTCGCCTACAACGCCCTCGGCGTGCCGCTCGCCGCGGGCGCCCTCTTCCCCCTGACCGGCCTCCTCCTCTCGCCGATGGTCGCGAGCGCCGCCATGAGCTTCAGCTCGGTGACCGTGATCGCCAACGCGCTCCGGCTGCGCCGGGCCCGGCTCGGCTGAGCCGCCGGCGCCCCGGGGGCCGCCCGCCTCAGGCGCTGCTGCGGTCGATCCAGCGCTCCACCGCGGGGGGCTGGTAGCGCTGGAAGGCGTCGAGGAGGGCGTCGGGGTCCTCCGCCCGGTGGACGATCCGGCGGTGGTCGGGCCGGATGAAGCCCGCCTCCACCGCGCGGTCGAAGTAGGTCACGAGGGGCTGGTAGTAGCCGTCCACGTCGAGGAGCCCGCAGGGGCGCGCGTGGAGCCCGAGCTGCGCCCAGGTGAGGATCTCCGCGAACTCCTCCAGCGTCCCCATCCCGCCGGGGAGGGCGACGAAGCCGTGGGCCAGCTCGGCCATCTTGGCCTTCCGCTCGTGCATCGAGCCCACCACGTGGAGGGTGGTGAGCCGGCCGTGGGCGAGCTCGCGGAGCTGCAGGGCGCGCGGGATGACGCCGATCACCTCGCCCCCACCCTCCAGGGCGGCGTCGGCGAGCGCACCCATCAGCCCGGTGCCCCCGCCCCCGTAGACCAGGGCCAGGCCGCGCCGGGCCAGGGTGACGCCCAGCCCCCGGGCCGCCTCGACGTACCGCGGGTCCTTCCCCGTGCTCGCGCCGCAGAAGACGCAGATCCGCTTCATGGCCGGGGGAGGCTACGCCAGGGCGCGACCCGGTAGAAGCGGAATCCCGGCCGTGGCCGGATGGCCCCGGGCGTGTCCTCCCGGCCACGGAGCGTCACGGATCGAGGGGCCAGGTATCCATTCTCACGGGGGCCGCAGGGTTGGCCCGCCCCTTGAAGGGAGTGCTGGGCATGCTCGCTCGAATCCTCGCCTCCGCGATCGTGCTCTGCACCTTGGGCGGGTTTCCGGGTCACCGCGCCGAGCGCCGCCCCGCCTCCGCGCCGGCCGCTGCCGTGAAACCGGGCGCCTCCGCGCCCGCCTTCGTGGCCGCCGCCGACCCGGGCGGGAGCGCCGCCGCGCCGGCGAGCCCGTGCGCAGGGGCCGAGGACCGGTAGCGGGCCCGCCCGCCGCGAAGGGTTCCCCCGGCCGCTCGACGGCCGCCCGGCTCCTCGCCCGGCGCCGCGATTCGTGACATAGGTCGCCCCGTGCCGCTCCCGCGCGCCGCCGTCCTCGCCCGCGCCGCGACCCTCCTGGCCGCGGGGGCGTTCCTCCTGGTTCGGGCCGGGGAGGCCCGGCGCCTCGCGGAGCGGCCCGGGACCGACGCGGCCCTGCTCCACCGGCTGGCGGCGGTGGAGACCGCCCTCGCCGCCCTCGCCCTCCTGGCCGTCCTCGCCCTGGCCCTGGCGGCGCTCCGGCGCGGGCGGCGGACGGGCGGCGGGCCGACCTTCCGGGCGCCGGCCGGCCGGCCGCCAGCGGGCGGTGGCGAGTCTCGCCACTCGAGCGATTCCACTCAGTAGATGGAGGCGACGTCCGCCCCCGAGAAGTAGGCGCGCAGGATCTGGCGGTAGCCCTGCCCCCCCTCGGCCCGCCCGACGGCGCCCCACTGGCACATCCCCGCCCCGTGCCCCCAGCCACCCCCGCGCAGGAGGAAGGCGCCGCCCTCCTCCTCGACCACGAACATCGCGGAGGGGAGGTTGCCGAGGAGCCGGCGGATGCGGAGCTCGCCCGCCACCTCCGCCGCCCCCGCCTCGCCCACCACCCGCAGCAGGCGGGCCCGGCCCGAGACCCCGCGCGACGGGATCTCCAGTGCCCGCACGTGCCCCACCCCGAGCCCGGCCGCCAGGGCGTCGAGCTCCGCCGGCTCGAGCCGCCGCTCCCAGCGGAACCGGTCGCGCCGCGCAGCGGCAGGCCGGCTGCACCAGGCGCCGCTCGGCGCGGCGAGGAACTCGCGGAGCCGCGCCTCGTCTGCCAGGCCGCCCGCCCAGCGGGCCGCCTCCGCGGCCGGGGCGTCCGGGTGGCCGCGCAGGCTGGGGCTCGGAGCGTTCCCCCAGACCTTGTCGTTGTCCTCGCCGTGCCCCCCGCACATCGCCGAGTAGACCGCGTCCACCAGGGTCCGGTCCCCCCGGCCGAAGAGCGCCTCGCCTCGGGTCGCCCGGACCGCCTCGTCGGTGCGCGGCGTCCGGGCGCCGTCCCCGCGATACGCCTGGCAGTGGACCTCGGCGCAGAGCATGAACGGGTCGGTGAGGTGGCGCTGGCCGATCTGGGCGAGCACGTTGGAGCGCGCCGTCACCGCCTGGGCCTTGAGCGCCTCGATGGGCGAGGAGCCGGGCATCTCGCTCGGCACCAGGCCGCGGAGCAGCTCCTCCAGCGGCACGCCGTGGACGGCGGCGAGCGCCCCGCGGGCGTCGAGGGTCACGTAGAGGCGTCCCCGGTAGGCGCGGTCCTCGCGGGCGCGGGTGGCCGGCCCGCGCTCGTGCTCCACCCCCTCGACCACGAACCCGGCCTCGCCCTCCACCAGCAGGGTGAGGGCGGCGTCGGCGTCGCCCAGGGGGGCGCCGCCCGGGCCGCGCAGCTCGAGCGTCCCCGCGGGGCGCCCCACCACCTCCGAGTGGAGCGAGGGCCGCGCCCCGGTGCGCGCGGCCAGGTCCTCGGCCGCCGCCCGGGCGTCCGCCTCGGTCCCCTCCGCGCCGCCGAGGAGCAGCTCCCGCCGGTTGTCGACCACCCGCCCGGCGATGCCGTAGACCGAGCCCACGATCCGGGTCTCGACCGCCACCCCGCGGGCCTCGTAGAGGCGGCGCTGCGCGGCGAGCCGCTCCCGGTCGGCGAGGGGGGCCTCGGCGAGCAGCGCGCGCCAGGAGAGCACCGCCGGGACCGCGCCGCGGGCCCGCACGGTGAGCCGCGTCCCCGCGGGCACGTCCAGCGAGCCCCCGCCCCGCAGCAGGATCCGCGCCGGCCCCTTCGGCCGGAAGGCGATCTCCCGCTGCCCCTCCATGAGCCGGATGGTGACGAGCGGCTCCCCCCCGGCGGCGAAGGCCAGCCGGTGGCCCCAGAGCAGCTCGAGCGGATCGGTGAGATCGGCTGCCGGCGGCGGCGCGAGCAGCGGGAGCTCGGGCGGGGGGAGCGGGGCGGGGAGCGCGGGCTCGGGGCCGCGGTCCGGCGGCGGGGGCTCGGCCGGCCCGGGACCGGCGGGCGCCGCCTCCGCTTGGGGGGCCGGCGGGGCCGGCGCCTCCCCGGCAGGAGGCGCTGGAGCCGGCGCGGGGGACGGCGGC
>DATKAL010000144.1:0-10104 GCA_035498135.1 Anaeromyxobacter sp. | reverse complement strand
GACGGGACGCTCGGCTCCACATCGGAGGGGGGAGTCTTTGCGCCTGTTGCCAAACTCAGCGAGTCCGTATCGGACGGAGCGGTCGTCGTAAGCGTTGGGGACATCGTCATTGGCGACGTAACCGGGTCCCTACACCGTCTCTCCCCTAGCGGCACCCCTCTCTGGACACCCGAACCGCAGCTCGGCAGCGCCGTACTCTCGCCGCTGGTCATCGCCGGCTCGACCCAGGCCTTCATCGTCCCCACCAAGGCCGGGAGCGTCTTCGCCCTCACCGACGCGGGCGCCGAAGTGTGGCACGCGACCCTCGGCTCCGGCGCCGAGCTCCGCACCGGGAACCTCTTCACGCCGCCGGGGCAGGCGGCCGGCCAGCTCCTGAGCGAGGCGATCTTCTCCAGCGCGGACGGCAAGCTCTACGACGTGATCGTCGACGGCCAGCTCGACCCGGCTGCGCCGTGGCCCAAGGCCTTCCACGACCGGCGCAACACCAGCAACGCGGGGACGCGGCCGTGACCCGGGCGCTCGCGCTCGCGATCGCGCTCCTTGCCGGGGCGGGGGCGCAGGGCATGGAGCGGCTCGGGGTCCTGGCGGTGGCCGATCCGCCGAAGGGCCCCGATCCCGACCTCACCGAGCTCGCCCACCAGCTGCGCGCCGCCTGCCGCGACCGGGTCGGCGGGGTGGAGGAGGTCTCCTCGATGCGGGCCCGTCTCCTCGGGCAGGGCTCGAACGCCACCCCGTCGGAGCTCGACCGAGCCTACGGCGGCGCGCTGGCCGTGTACCAGAACGGCGAGTTCGAGAGCTCAGTCCGGACCCTCCGGGCGATCCTCGACGACCTCGAGGCGCTCCCCGAGACCGAGGAGTCCTACTTCCAGTGGAAGCGCGCCCTCCTCCGGCTCGCCTACGCGGAGCTGACGGTGGGCGACCAGCGGGAGTTCGAGGCGGCGCTGGCGCGGCTCGCCCGCACCGAGCCCACGCTCCAGCCCGACCCGGAGCAGTACTCGCCCACCTTCCGTCGCCGCTTCGAGGAGGTGAAGGCGAAGGTCCGGGCGCTCCCCAGGCGCAAGCTGGCGGTGGTGGCGGAGGGGACGGAGGGTACCGTCTACGTGAACGGCCGGCCCATGGGGAAGACGCCGCTCACGCTCACCCTCCCGGCGGGCGCCTACCGGATCGGCGGCGCGGCCGGGGCGCTCCGGGTCCCGAGCGTCGCCGTCGACCTGCAGGCGGAGGACCGGAGCGTGGTGCTCGACTTCGCCCTGGCCGAGTCGCTCCGGGTGAACTCGGGCCCGGGCCTGGCGCTCCCGGCCGAGCGGCGGGCGTACGGCATCGTCCGCGCCGGCGCCTGGCTCGGGGTGGACAAGCTCGTGGTGGTGAGCCGGGTGGAGGAGGGGCAGGCCCAGTTCCTGCTCGGCTCGATGTACGACGTGCGGCGCGGCGCGCTCCTCCGGGAGGGGAGCGTGCGGATGACGGCCGGGGGCGTGCCGTCGGTGAGCCTGGGCGCGCTCGCCTCCTTCCTCCTCACCGGCCAGTCCTCCCGCGACGTGAAGGACCGGACCCAGGAGCCGCGCGAGATCCTGGTGCCCCCGCTCGCCTCGGCGGCACCCCCCGCAGTGCTCCCGGCAGCGGCTGCGGCCGGGGTCTCGCCGGTCGCGCCTCTCACCGCCGCGCCCGCTCCATCGGTCCCTTCGCCGCCCGCCGCCCCCGTGGCCATCGCCGCCTCCGCCCCGCTCCCCGCCGCGGCCTCGCGCCCCGCGCTCGCCGCCGCCCCCCCGCCGCCCGCCGCCCCCTCGCTCTCGGCGATCGCGCCGGAGGGACCGCCCGGAGCCGCGGTGCCCCGTCCCCCGGAGCCGACGGCGAACCCGACGCCGGGCTGGATGCGCCCCACGGCCATCGGGGCCGGGGCGCTGGCCCTCGGCATGGGGCTGCTCGCCGTGCAGCAGGGGCTCTCCGCCTCGCGCGCCTCCTCCCAGGCGAGCGGGATGGTGGGATCGGACGGCGTGCTCCTCCCCGGCTCCGATCCGGCGCGGTACCAGGCGCTCCTCGGCGACGCGGACGCGGCCCGCCGCAACGCCTACATCTCGGCCGGGGTGGCGGTGGTCTGCGCCACCACCGCCGGGGTGCTCGGCTGGAAGTCCTGGGACCGCCCCCCCGAACCGGCGGTGACGGTCCACTTCTGACCTGCTGCCCAACCGGGATCCCGGCGCGGCCGGCGGTCCGCGGTACACAACCCTCGGGCCGCCTCGCGCGGCGCCGGAGGGCGCGGATGCGCTACACGCGGATCTTCATCGTGCGCTGGGCCGACTGCGACGTGAACGGCCACATGCGCAACACCTCCTACAGCGAGTACACGATCGACGTGCGCATGAGCTATCTCACGGAGCACGGCTTCCCGTACGAGCGCTTCCAGGAGCTGGGGATCGGGCCGGTGGTCCTGCGCGAGGAGCTCGACTACCTCCGGGAGCTGAAGCTCGGCGACACGGTGGAGGCGGACTTCACCCAGGTCGGGATGTCGCCCGACGGCGCCCGCTGCAAGCTGGCGCACGACTTCTGGCGGCCGGGCGGCAAGGAGGTGGCGCGCGTGGTCCTCCTCCTCGCCTGGATGGACATGAAGACCCGGCGGCTCACCCACCCGCCCGAGGACCTGCTCCGGGTGATGACGGCCGTGCCGAAGGGCGAGGGCTGGGAGGAGCTCCCGCCGCTGAAGCGCGACCGGCCCTGATCGCTCGCCGCCCTCGACGTGAGCGCGCCGGGAGCAGCCGCGCGGCCGCTCCTCCCGCCTACCTCCGGGTCCCGCCCGCTCGCCCGGCGTCGCCCCGCGCCGCCTCCGCCGCGAGGACGATCCCCTTCTCCAGCCGCGCCTCGAGCTCCGGTCCGTAGTAGGTCCGGTCGGCCTCGCCCGCTCCCCGCGTCACCTGCTCGGCCGACTCCACGTAGCCGAGGTACCCGTTCGCGAGCGCCACCACCTCCGCGTCCGGGCCGGCCGCCTCGCGCCAGCGAGCGCCGACCGCCGCCACCGGCTCGGCCGGCACGCCGAGGAGGAGCAAGGGGCCGATCCGGAGGGCGGTCACGCTCGCGTCCGCAGGGAGGAGGTCCTGGGCGAGGGCGCCGACGGCGCGGCGGAGGGGGGCGGGGACGGCCGCGGGGGCCGGGGGCGGGAGGGGGACGTCGACGGTGGCGATGGCCAGGGCGGGCGCGGGATCGGGGGGGCCGGAGCCGAGCCCGTCCACCGCGGCCCCGAGCGCGGCCGCGTAGGCCTCGGGGGTGATCGCCGTCCCCGGGGGATCGAGGGAGACCGACTGGTCGCCGAGCGCGCCCTGGAGGAGGAGGCGGAGCCCCTGGTGCCCGCCGGCGAGGAAGCGCCCGGCCCAGTCTCCGGAGAGGCTCCGGTTCCCGCCGCCGAGCGTGGTGGGGTGGGCGGCGAAGAGGGTCACCTCGGCGAGCGGCGCCCCGCCCGACCCCTCGATCCGGAGCACGCTGAGCCGGCCGTCCCGCGGACCGCCGTCGCGGTTGTGCTGCAGGGCCTCGGCCCGGCCCTGGGCCAGGGAGAGGCGGGCGGGGCCGGCGAAGGAGGCCGCGCGGCGCACCGCGAGCGCGATCGCGTTGGCCAGCCGGTCGCGCGCCGCCGGGTCGTAGGGGCCGGTGGCGATCCGTTCCCCGAGCAGGTCCTCCCAGTAGCCGCCCGGTCCGGCGTGGGTGTGGGTGGCAGTGACGATCAGCCCGTCGAGCGGCAGATCGCGGAGCCGGGCGCGCACCGCCTCGACCAGGGAATCGGGGACCAGCAGGATCTCCGCCGAGACCAGCGCCACCCGGCAGCCGCCAGCCGAGAGCACGAGCGCCCGCACACCGAGCGGGTCGCGGATCCCCTCGCTCGCGTAGCGGAGGCGGGCGAAGCCGGCGATGGGCGTGCCGGGCGGGACGTCGAGCGGGACCTCGGCCACCCCGGCCGCGAGCGGCCCCTTCCCGCGGACCACCGCGACCACCCGGGCGGGCCCCGGGCCGCGCGCCGACGGCCGGGCGAGGCTCCCGATCCCGAGGAGGACCGCGGGAATGCCGAGGAGCACCAGGAGGAGGGCGGCGAGGGCGGTGGTGAGAAGCTTTTTCAAGCGTGGATCGTTATACTCCGGCGCCTCATGGGGTTCGACGTCGTCCACGACAAGCTCAAGGACGAGTGCGGCGTCTTCGGGATCTGGGCGGTCGGCCAGTCCGAGGAGGCCGCCAACTTCACCTACCTAGGGCTCCACGCCCTCCAGCATCGCGGCCAGGAGTCGGCCGGGATCGTCTCCACCGAGGGGCAGAGCCTCCACGTCCACCGGGACATGGGGCTGGTGGCCGACATCTTCACCGCCGACGTCCTCGGAAGCCTCCCCGGCGGCGCCGCCATCGGGCACGTGCGCTACTCCACCTGCGGCGGCTCGCACGTGAAGAACGCCCAGCCGCTCGCGGTCCAGTACGCGGGCGGCGCGGTGGCGGTGGCCCACAACGGCAACCTGGTGAACGCGGAGGCGCTCCGGGCCGAGCTCGAGGCGGCCGGCTCGATCTTCACCGCCTCGACCGACACCGAGGTGATCGTCCACCTCATCGCCCGGGCGCGCCCGGCGGGGAGCCCCGGCTCGGTCGAGCAGCTCCTCGCCGCCATCCGGCAGGCGCTCGGGAAGGTCTCCGGGGCCTACTCGATCCTCTTCCTCACCCCGCGCGCCCTGGTCGGGATCCGGGACCCCATGGGCATCCGCCCGCTGGTCCTCGGCCGCCACAAGGGCAACTGGGTGCTGGCGAGCGAGACCACCGCCCTCGACCTCATCGAGGCCGAGTACGTGCGCGAGGTGGAGCCCGGCGAGCTGGTGCTGATCGACGGCGCGGGCCTGCGGAGCGAGCGGCTCTTCCCCGATCGGCCTGCGCCCGGGCGGCTCGGGCGCTGCGTGTTCGAGCACATCTACTTCGCCCGCCCGGACTCGGTCCTCTTCGGCAAGAGCGTCTACTCGGTGCGCCACGCCTTCGGGAAGCGGCTGGCGGCCGAGCACCCGGTCCCCGCCGACCTGGTGGTCCCCGTCCCGGACTCGGGCGTGCCCGCCGCCATCGGCTACTCGGAGCAGAGCGGGATCCCCTTCGCCATGGGGCTCGTCCGCTCCCACTACGTGGGGCGCACCTTCATCGAGCCGCAGCAGTCGATCCGCCACTTCGGGGTGAAGCTCAAGCTCAACGCCCTGAAGGACGTCCTCCGCGGCAAGCGGGTGGTGGTGGTGGACGACTCGGTGGTGCGCGGCACCACCAGCCGGAAGATCGTGAAGATGCTCCGCTCGGCCGGGGCGAGCGAGGTCCACCTCCGGATCAGCTCCCCGCCCACCGCCTGGCCCTGCTACTACGGGATCGACACCCCGACGCGGCAGGAGCTCATCGCCAGCACGCACCGGACCGAGGAGATCGCGACGTACGTCACGGCCGACTCGCTCGGCTACCTCTCGCTCGAGGGGATGTACGCTGCCCTGGGCGAGGACCGGAAGGGCTACTGCGACGCCTGTTTCTCGGGCGAGTACCTGATCCAGTTCCCGGCCCGCGCTCCGCCGGCGCCGCTCCGGGTGGTGGGCGGGTAGCCGTGCCCGCGGCGGCGGCCCCCGCCGCGGCGGTCGCCGTCCGGACCGCGCTGGGCTAAGCTCGGGACGGCATGCACCCACGGTACGGCCACCGGGTGGCGGACGGCGACGTCCTCGTCTACCGGCTCTTCGACGTGGCCGACGCCGTCGACCTCGGGCTCGCCGAGGCCTCCGCCGCCGAGCCCAAGTCGCGGCTCCGGCTCGAGGGGGCGCAGTCCGCCTCCGCCCTCGAGCTCCCGCGCCCACCTCTCCAGCTCTCCCTCGGCCACCGGGACCTGCCGCTCCGGGGCGGGCTGCGCCGCGCCGCCGCGAGCGCCAACGTCTACGACTACGGCGTGATCTCGGTCCGCTACCGGCTCCCCATCCCGCCGGGGACCGCGCTCGAGGAGCTCGTCCCGCTGGCCGAGGAGCTCTTCGTCGACCCGGCGCCCGCCATCGACGCGGAGGCGCGCCGCGAGGCGGACGCCCTCGCCCGCGCCCTGGGCCGCGCCCTGGAGCGGCCGCACCGCTGGGAGGGGCTGGAGAGCTATCAGGTCTTCCTCGTCCGCCGGTTCGAGGCGGGGCCGGTAGCGGCGCGAGACCTCCTGGAGGGGGCTCCCATCCCCGAGCTCCTGCTGGGCGAGACGAGCGCGGTGCCGCTCTCGGCGGCGGAGCGCCAGGACGTCCTGTCGCACCACCTCACCTACCTCGAGGACGACCTGGCGGTGATCCACTGGAACAGCGCCTTCGTCTGCGAGCCGTCCGGGGTCCAGGACATCCCCGACCTGCTCGAGTTCGCCACCGCCCACCTGCTCGAGCTCCGGTACTACGACGCCCTCCTCGACGCGGCGCTGCATGGCATCTACGACGAGATCGAGGCCGGCGGCGCCCCGGTGGCGCGGCTCTTCCTCCCCCGCTACCGGCGCCTCCAGCGGCGCACCGCCGGGCTCCTGCTCGAGCTCTCCGAGACCGTCGAAAGGCTCGAAAACGCGGTGAAAATCGTGGGGGACTTCTACCTCGCCCGGCTCTACCAGGCAGCGGTCCGCCGCTTCAGGCTCCCCGCCTGGCAGGAGTCGGTGCTGCGCAAGCAGCGGCTCGTCTCCGAGGTGAACGACCTGCTCGGAGGGGCGGCCGACACGAGCCGCTCCCAGCTCATGGAGCTCGCCGTCATCCTCCTCATCGCCTTCGAGATCCTGGCCGCGCTGCGGCGTTGAACTCGGAGTGCGGGACGGGGCGGGCGCGGCGCGCCCCTTCCCGGCCCGCCACCCCCCGCCGGCGATCCTCACGGGAGGCCCATTTTTCAGGGCGATCCGCGATCGGGGAAGTTGACGGGCGGATCGGGAAGCGATATCACCCGGCCACTCGCCGCGTCTGACTACCCCTTGCGGCGGTTGCGACAGGAGGGATCCCCTACATGACGCAGGCTCAGTTCTTCCAGGCGGTGGCCGAGGGCTCGCAGGTCTCCAAGGCCCAGGTGCGGGCGGTGTTCCAGGCGGTGGAGGAGGTCGTCACGAAGCGCCTCAAGGGCGAGGGCAAGATCCCCCTGGGCGGCCTCGGCGCGGTGAAGCTGGTGGATCGCAAGGCCCGGATCGGCCGCAACCCGGCCACCGGCGAGCAGATCAAGATCCCGGCCCGCACCGCCATCAAGATCACGCCGGCCAAGGCGCTGAAGGACATCTTCAACAAGAAGGCGAAGAAGTAGTCGCGCCCCGCCGCCCTTCGCGGCGGCGAGCCGACGCGGGCCGAACGGCCCAAGAGAGACGCCCGCCGGGTTTCCGGCGGGCGTTCTTCTCTTCGCGGCGGCCGCATCCAGGAGGTTCAGATCGGCTGTCCACTCCGGTTCACGAGCAACCGCCTGGGCCACGGCCGCGCCCGTCGAGCCGCGGAAGGTGACCGTCAGCTCCGCACGCGGAGGAGCGTCCGGACGGTGGTGATGACGTCCGCGAACTGCACCGGCTTCTGCAGGTAGACGTCGACGCCGAGGTCGATCGCCCGCGCCCGCGCCTCGGCGCCCCCGGCGCTCACCACCATCACCGGGATGGAGAGCAGGGCGGGGTCGGCCCGCATCCGCTCGACCAGCCCGAACCCGTCCAGCACCGGCATGTAGAGGTCGGAGAGGACGAGGTCGATGGCGGGCTGCTCGGCCAGTCGCTGGAGCGCCTCGGCCCCGTTGGTGGCGTACTCGACCGCCACGTCCAGGGGCGTCGACCCGACCCGCAGCGAGCGCAGCGCGTACTCGTACATCTCGACCACGTGCGGGTTGTCCTCGACCACCAGCACGTGGAAGGACCGCTGCGCCTTCCCGAACCCCGTCCGTGCCGTCTCGGCCAGGCGGGCGAGCTTGTGCCGGTCGTCCACCCGGTCGATGGGGATCTTCACCGCCACGCCGGCCGGCCCGATCTCGGCCGAGGGAGGCCGGTGCCGGACCACCTCCACCTCGACCTGGATGGGATCGAGCAGCCCAGGGAAGCTCACCACCAGGGGCAGGCGCTCGCCCGGGGTGAGGGTTCGGTCGGTCCGGATGAAGAGGCCGCCGGCGGACAGGTTCTCGGTCGCGTCCCGGAGGGCCGAGGGAGCGCCCGGGTACTCGACGCGGAGCACCAGGGGGACGCGGGGGTCGCGACGCTTCTCTCTTGAGTCCGCCATGCGCTCCGCGAGTATAGCCTCCGGCGCGCTCCGGCCGGGGCCGGCGCGCCCGCGGGGAGCGATCATCGACCCCCGGTGTCCTTGACAGGCGTACATCGCCTCACTAGCCTGCCCCAGCTTTCGCCCAGATTTCCCGGACCTTTATGACGAACTCCCGGCCGTCCGCCGCCGTCGACGAGCTTCCGCGCGAGAAGGTCGAGCACTTCGACCGGGACCTCGCGGAGATCCTGAAGAGGTATCCGCCCGACCGGAAGGAGGCGGCGATGATCCCCGCCCTCCGCATCGGGCAGGAGATCTTCGGGCACGTGTCCGCCGCCGTGCAGCGGCTCGCCGCCGACCGGCTCGGCGTCCCCCCGGCCCGCGCCGAGGAGGTCGCCACCTTCTACGTCATGTTCCACACCGAGCCGATCGGCCGGCACCTGATCGAGGTCTGCACCAACGTCTCCTGCTGCCTGACCGGGGGCGAGCGGATCTTCGAGCACCTGAAGAGGAAGCTCGAGCTGGCCAGCGGCGGCACCACCCGCGACGGCCGGATCACGCTCCGCGAGGTGGAGTGCCTCGGCTCCTGCGGCACCGCCCCGGCCATGCTGGTGGACGAGGAGATGCACGAGCGGGTCACGCTCGACCAGGTCGACGGGATCGTGGGAGGCCTCAAGTGAGCGAGACGCTGATCCTCACGCGCCGCTGGGGCAGGCCCGGATCCGCCAAGCTGGAGAGCTACCGGGCCGACGGCGGCTACCGGGCCCTCGACAAGGCGCTCGGGCTCGACCCCGCCGCCATCGTCGACGAGGTGAAGAAGTCGAACCTCCGCGGCCGCGGCGGCGCCGGCTTCGCCACCGGGCTCAAGTGGACCTTCCTCCCCAAGGACGTCCGCCCCCGCTACCTGACGGTGAACGCCGACGAGTCCGAGCCGGGCACCTTCAAGGATCGCTACATCATCGAGCACGACCCCCACATGCTGATCGAGGGGATCGCGCTCACCTGCTACGCCCTCGACATCCACCTGGCCTACGTCTACATCCGGGGCGAGTTCGCCAAGCAGGCCCGGATCCTGGAGCAGGCGCTCGCCGAGGCCCGGGCGGCGGGGGTGATCGGCCCCAGGCTCCTGGGCAAGAAGGACTTCGCCCTCGACGTCTTCGTCCACCGGGGCGCCGGCGCCTACATCTGCGGCGAGGAGTCGGCCCTCCTCGAGTCGCTCGAGGGGAAGAAGGGCTACCCGCGCCTCAAGCCGCCCTTCCCGGCGGTGGTGGGGCTCTGGGGCAAGCCGACCATCATCAACAACGTCGAGACCATCGCCAACATCCCCTGGATCGTGGAGCACGGCGGCGAGGCCTTCGCCGCGCTGGGGGTGGGGAAGTCGGGCGGCACCCGTCTCTTCGGCGTCTCCGGCCACGTGAACCAGCCGGGCGTCTACGAGAAGCCCGTCCACTACTCGCTGAAGAAGCTCATCTTCGAGGACGCGGGCGGGATCGTGGGCGGGCGCAAGGTGAAGGCGGTCATCCCCGGCGGCTCGTCCGCGCCGGTCCTCGCCGCGAGCGAGATCGACGTCTCGCTGGAGTTCGACGCCCTCAAGGCGGCCGGGACCATGGCCGGCTCGGGCGGCGTGATCGTCTTCGACGAGTCGGCCTGCATGGTCCGGGCGCTGGCGCGCCTCTCCAAGTTCTACGCCGAGGAGTCCTGCGGCCAGTGCACCCCCTGCCGCGAGGGGACCAACTGGATGGAGGGGATGCTCCACCGCATCGAGCACGGGGAGGCGTCGGCCGCCGACGTGGCCCGGCTCGAGCAGGTGGCCAACGCCATCGCCGGCAACACCATCTGCGCGCTCGGCGACGCCGCCGCCATGCCGGTCCAGTCCTTCCTCAAGAAGTTCAGGCCGGAGTTCCTGGCGCACGCCGAG
>DATKAL010000143.1:0-4506 GCA_035498135.1 Anaeromyxobacter sp. | reverse complement strand
CTGCGGGAGCGGGAGAAGCGGGCGGTGGGGGACGCCCTCGCCATCTTCGAGCGGGCCCTCGCCGAGCTGCGGGCCGCGCTCGCCGACGTCGACCCGGCGGTGAAGAGCCTGGCTCGCTTCAAGGCGCGCCGGCTGGAGGTCCTCGCCGACCTCTCCCGGGCCGCGCTCGCCATCCTCGAGCTGCTGGTCCAGTCGGCCCGGGCGGACGTCGGGCCCATCAAGGCCCTCAGCGAGGCGCTGGGGCGGCGGGGCTGAGCGGGGCGAGACGCCCCTCGACACCCGAGCACGGACGGATCGCCCCTGTCGCGCGCCCGCCAGTTCCCGCTGGCGGGATGGCCGGAGGTGCCCGATTGTTCTCGCGAGGATGGGCCCGGTGAATGCCATCCCCCCCTCGCCCGTCCAGCGGGAGTGCCCCGGGTCTGCCCCGGGCGCAGGACCTCGGGCGGTCCGGGCCACGCCGGCCGCCGAACGGACGTCGAAAGGAGTGGGCAACATGAGGAGGCTCTTCGCCGCGCTCGGGCTGTGCTGCGCGACCGGCTGCGTCGTGTACGAGTACCGCCCACCTCCGGCCATGCCGCCGCCCCCGGTCGCGGCCGCGCCGGAGTCCCTGCCGCCGCCCCCGCCGCAGGAGGTGACCTACGAGGCCCCTCCGGACCCCGAGCCGGCCGAGGCCGTCTACGTCGAGCCGCCCGTCGCGCCGCCGCCGCCCATCGCGGTCCGCTACCTCCCGCCCCCGATGCGCTACGAGCCGCCGCCGGTCATGCCCGCCCCCGGGATGCACTGGGTGGGCGGCTACTGGATCTGGGACGACGGCCAGTGGGTCTGGATGTCGGGCCACTGGATGATGCCGCCGGGGCCGGGCTGGGCGTGGGCGTCCCCGTACTACGAGACGCGCGACGACGTGGTGATCTTCGTCCCCGGCCACTGGGGCCCGCCCGGCTACGTCTTCCGGCCGCCGCCCCCGACCCTCCAGATCACCATCGTGGAGGCCCGGCCCCGCTACATGGGCGTGCTCGTGGTGGCCGCGCCCGAGCATCACCGCGGCTGCTTCGTCCCCGCCCCTCCCGGCTCCCGGCCCGGGCTGTTCGTCCCGGCGCCCATCGGCACGCCGCCGCAGGTGGTGGCCAGCGCTCCGCCGGTGGTCCGTCCGGGCATGATGGTGCGGCCCGCCCCGGCGACCAACGTCACCGTCGTGAACAGCGTCACCAACGTCGCGAACGTCACCATCATCGCGCCCGCCGGGGCCACCCGGAACGGCGAGGGCTTCCAGTCGAACGTCCCCGCCCGTCCCTCGCTCGCCGCGGCGCTGCCGCCGAGGGCCGCCGTCGCCCCGCCGCCCCCGCCGCCGCAGGCGGTCGCCGCGCATCCCGCCGCGTTCTCGCCCGTGGCGGTGCGACCGCCGCAGGCCGGCCAGCGCCAGGCGCTCCCGCCCACCGTCTCGCCGCACCCCACGCCGGAGAGCTTCCAGCCGCAGCGCATGGGCCAGCCCCAGCCCCCCGGGCACGGCGGCGCCCTGCCTCCCGGCTCCGGCCAGCCCGGGAACGCACCTCACCCGATGGAGCCGCAGGGCGTGGCGCCGCCCCCTGGGCGCGCCGGGCAGCCCTTCCAGCCGCCCGGGCAGGCGAGCCCGGGCTTCCCCCCTGGGAACGGCCACCGCGGTGACGAGCCGTTCCAGGGGTCGCACGAGCAGTTCCAGCCGATGCGCGGCCCACAGCCCCAGGTGCCGACGCAGGCCGCTCCGCAGGCGGCTCCCCACGAGCCGATGGGTAACCGCGGCCCTCCGCCTGCCCCGCCCGCCCCGCAGGCGCAGCCCCTGCCGCGCAAGGAGACGCCGGCGAACGCCCCGCGGCCCCCGGCCCCGGCCGCCGCGCAGCCGAAGCCGCAGCCGGCCGCCAAGCCGCCGCCCGGCGAGAAGAAGTCGGAGAAGCCCAAGGGCGAGCAGAAGCACGAGAAGGGCGAGCACAACTAGCCCAGCCTCCCCGGGGCCGGCGGGAACCCCGCCGGCCCCGTCCCTCCCCCGGCGAGGAGCCGGTCGAGCGAGGGCGCCTCCCTCCATCCGGCGCGCGCCGTGCGGTACCCGGTGAGAGGGCTCCGGGTGGGGGGACCCCAGCGTGCTCATGGGCCTCCCGGCCGCCAGCCGTAGACTCCCGCCTCGTCGGGAGGCTCCATGGCCAGGCTGACGCTGCTCGTGAACGGGAAGAGCCACGCGGTCGACGTCGCGCCCGAGACGCCGCTCCTCTGGGTGCTGCGCGACACCCTCGGGCTCACCGGCACCAAGTTCGGCTGCGGCATCGCCCAGTGCGGCGCCTGCACGGTCCTCCTCGACGGCGACGCGGTCCGCTCCTGCCAGACCTCCGCCAAGGAGGCGGCCGGGCGCCGGATCACGACCATCGAGGGGCTCTCCGAGGGCGGCGACCACCCCCTCCAGAAGGCCTGGCGGGCGGAGGAGGTGCCGCAGTGCGGCTACTGCCAGTCGGGGCAGATCATGTCCGCCGCGTCCCTGCTGGCGAAGAAGCCCCACCCGACCGACGCCGACATCGACGAGGCGATGTCCGGCATCCTCTGCCGCTGCGGGACCTACAACCGGATCCGGCGGGCCATCAAGGCCGCCAGCGAGGGCCGGTCATGACCGCGATCCACAAGGCGGGGCGGCGCGAGTTCCTGAAGCTCACCGCGGGCGGCGGGGCGGGCCTCTGGCTGGCGTTCCACCTCCCCGCCCGCGCCCGGGCGGCCGAGCCGGCCGCGCTCGAGCCGGACGCCTACCTCCGCATCGATCCGAGTGGCGAGGTCACCGTCTTCCTCGCCAAGTCGGAAATGGGCCAGGGGACCTACACCGGCATGGCGGTGCTCGTCGCCGAGGAGCTCGAGGCCGACTGGAAGCGCGTCCGGGTGGTGCAGGCCGACGCCGACCCGAAGCGGTTCGGCCAGATGAGCACCGGCGGCTCGCGCAGCGTGCGGCAGTTCTTCGACCCGCTGCGAAAGACGGGGGCGACCGCCCGCGAGATGCTCATCGCGGCTGCGGCCAGGAAGTGGGGGGTCGATCGCGCCGCGTGCCGCGCCGAGCTCGGCGCCGTCGTCCACCCGCCCTCGGGCCGGAAGCTCGGCTACGGGGAGCTCGCCGCGGCCGCCGCCCGGGAGGAGGTCCCCCGGGATCCCCCGCTCAAGGCGCGGACGGACTGGCGGCTCGTCGGCACCAAGGTCCCCCGCCTCGACACCCCCGACAAGATCCGCGGGCGCGCCCGCTTCGGCATCGACGTCCGCGTCCCCGGGCTCCGCTTCGCGGTGGTCGCCCGCCCGCCGGTGGTGGGGGGCAAGGTGGCGCGCTACGACGCCGCCAAGGCGAAGGCGGTGCCGGGCGTGCGCCACGTGGTGGAGGTGCCGAGCGGCGTCGCCGTGGTGGCCGACTCGACCTGGGCGGCGATGCAGGGGCGCGAGGCCCTGGGCGCCGCCTTCGAGGGCGGGCCGAACGGCGCCCTGGACTCGGCCGGCCTGGCGAAGCTCCTCGCCGAGGCGAAGGTGGAGGCGCCGGCGCGGAGCGAGGGCGACGTGGAGAAGGCGCTCGCCGCCTCGAAGAAGCGGCTCGAGGCGGTCTACGAGCTGCCGCTCCTCGCCCACGCCACCATGGAGCCCATGAACTGCACCGCCCAGGTGAGCGCCGGCTCGGCGGAGCTCTGGGCGCCGACGCAGGCGCCCACCTGGGCGCAGTCCGAGGTGGCCAGGGCGCTCGGCATCGACGAGGGGCGCGTGAAGGTGCACGTCACCTTCCTGGGCGGCGGGTTCGGCCGGCGCGCCATCCCGGACTTCCCGGTGGAGGCCGCGCTGGTCTCGAAGGCCGCGGGCGAGCCGGTGCAGGTGGTCTGGACGCGCGAGGACGACATGCGGCACGACCGCTACCGGCCCGCCGGCCGGAACGAGCTCTGGGCCGGCCTCGACGAGAAGGGGAAGCTCCTCGCCTGGCACCACCGGGTCCGGACGCCCTCCGTCGGCAAGCAGCTCTTCGGCTCGGCCGCCCGCTCCGGCGGCCACCCCGACGTGCTCGAGGGAGCGATCGGCTTCCCCTACGGCGCGGGGGCGGTGCGGATCGAGGCCGCCATGCCGGAGGTGGGGCTGAACTTCGGGTGGTGGCGGTCGGTCTACTCGTCGCAGAACGCCTTCCCCGAGGAGTGCTTCATCGACGAGCTGGCGGCGGCCGCGGGGAAGGACCCGCTCGCCTTCCGGCTCGACCACCTGCCGGCGGCGAGCCGGCTGCGCGGCGCGCTCCAGCTGGCCGCCGACCGGGCCGGCTGGGGGAAGCCGCTGCCCGCGGGCCGCGGGCGGGGGATCGCCTGCCACAGCTCCTTCGGCAGCCACGTGGCCGAGGTGGCCGAGGTCTCGGTGGAGAAGGGACGCCCGCGCGTCCACCGGGTGGTGGCGGCGGTGGACCTCGGCGTCGCCCTGAACCCGGACAGCGTGGAGCACCAGGTGGAGGGGGCGATCGTCTTCGGCCTGTCGGCGGCGCTGCGGGGC
>DATKAL010000142.1:0-3954 GCA_035498135.1 Anaeromyxobacter sp. | reverse complement strand
AGGAGGAGAGGTCGAGGGGGTGGACCAGGAAGCCGAACCGGCCGGCCGGCGCGGCCTCGCCGACGTCGCGGCCGGCGGCGGGGACGGGCGCCGGCGTGGGGCGCGGCCGCGGGTCGGCGACCGGCGCGATCGCGCGTCGCCGGGCGGGAGGATCGAGGAGCGGCGCCGCCAGGGCGCGCGCGTCTCCCGCCTGGAGCCGGGCGAGGGCGTCGTCGACGGCGTCGGCGGCCTGGACCAGGGCCTGGTCGGGCACGTCCAGCGGCGGCAGCAGGCGCAGGGTGGTCCGGCCCGCGAGCGGCGGGAGCGCCCGCACCCCGTGGCGCTCGAGGAGGTAGGCGCAGAGGAGCGGGACGAGCCGCTTCTCCCGGCCGAGCTGGCGGAGGCTCGGGGAGCCCACCGCCTCGACGCCCCCGAGCTCCACGCCGAGCATGAGCCCCCGGCCGCGGACGGCGCTGGCCGCCGGGCAGCGCGCCGCGGTGGCCTCGAGGCGGGCCCGGAGCAGGGCTCCCTTGCGCCGGACCTCGGCGAGGAACGCCCCGCCGTCCTGGCCGAGCCGGGCGAGGACCGCCAGCCCCACCGCGGCGGCGAGGGCGTTCCCGGCGAAGGTGGAGGAGTGGCGGAGCGCCAGCTCCTCGCTCCAGGCCTCGGCCGAGAGGAGGCAGGCGGCCGAGGGCACCAGCCCGCCGCCCAGGGCCTTCGAGAGCACGAGCGCGTCCGGGTGGACGTCCTCCTCCTCGCAGGCGAAGAGGCGCCCGGTGCGGCCCAGCCCGGTCTGTACCTCGTCCACGATCAGCAGGACGCCGTGGCGGGTGCAGGCCTCGCGCGCGCCCCGGAGGTAACCGGGGGGCGGCACCACCACCCCGGCCTCCCCCTGGATCGGCTCCACCAGGAACGCGGCCGTCTCGTCGGCGCGCGCCGCCAGCAGGCGCTCGAGCGCGCCGAGGTCGCCGTAGGGGACCGCGGTGAACCCGGGGGCGGGCGCGAAGAACGGCGCCTGGTCGTGGCGGGAGGGGGTGGCCGAGAGCGCCCCCAGGGTCTTGCCGTGGAAGCCGCCCTCGGCCACGACCACGAGCGGCCGGCGCCGGCGGGCCCGGACCGCCTTGAGCGCCACCTCCACCGCCTCGGCGCCGCTCGAGGCGAAGACCACCCGCTCCAGCCCCGCGGGCGCCACCTGGCAGAGCGCCCGCGCCAGCCGCCCCGGCCCCTCGGCGAGCGAGCCCTGCACGAGTTGCGGGGCGTGCCGGTCCCGCAGGGCGAGCACGGCGTCCCAGAGGAAGGCCGGGTTGTGGCCGAAGGGGAGGGCGCCATAGCCGGCCGCCAGATCGAGGGCCTCGCGCCCGTCCGCGTCCCGGAGCAGCACCCCCTCGCCGAGGACCCAGGTCCGGTCGAGCCGGAAGAGCCCGAGCAGCCCGGCCAGCTCGGGGTTCACGTGCCGGGCGTAGTCGCCGCCGGCGGCCGCCTCCTCCTCGGCCTCTCGCTGCGGCGGGGCCTCGGGCAGGGGCGGGCGCCCGCGCAGCACGCGGCGGCGGGGGAGCGGCTCGGGCCGGAGGTGCGCCCGCTCCACGCGGAGGGCCGCCGCCACCAGCGGGCTCCGCGCCTTGACGAGGAGCCAGGTGGGGACCACCTCGGCCCCGAGGCGCGACTTGGCCTCGAGGGCGGTCTGGCCGAGGTCGAGGTGGCGGGCCCCGAGGGCGCAGGCGCGCTCCACCAGCGCCAGGAGGAGGGCCTGGTAGAGGCCGGCCTCGTCGCGGAGGGCGTACTCGAGCCCCACCTCCAGGCAGACCAGCCGGTCGCCGGCGCGGGCCACCGCCGCGCCCGCCACCAGCTCGCCCGCGCGGCGGAGGCCGACCAGCTCGGTCCGCTCCGGCCAGGCCGCCGCCAGCGCCCGGAAGAAGGCCGCGTTCAGCACCTCGATGCGCTGCTCGGCCCGCTCCACCACCTGGCGGTAGAGCGGGAGGAAGGCCTCCGCGTGGACGGCGAGGTCGAGCCCGGGCGCCACCTCGACCCGGGCCGCGTCGCGCCGCGCCAGGTCGGCCCGGGCCTGCCGGCGATAGCCGGAGCGGAGCGCGTCCAGGTAGCCGTCGAGGGAGCCCCAGGCGACGGGGAGGCTGGCGTAGGGGAGCGAGGGGAGGAGCAGGTAGCCGAGCTCGCGGAGGGGCGCGAAGGCGGGGAGGCGATCGGGGTGGAGGTGGCCGAAGACCACCCCGTCGAGATCCTGGGCCTCGGCCGCCTCCTCGGCCGCGGCGGCGAGGGCGAGGACCACGTCGAGCGGCGGCGGGGCGGCCCCGGAGACCACGTCGTCCCGCCCCTGCGAGACGTTGAGGCCGCACATCAGGGCGCGGAAGGCGAGCAGGTCGGGCCGTTCCAGCTCCCGGGCGCGCCGGACCACATCCGCCGCCCACGAGAAGCGCTGGGCGGCCAGGTCGATGGTCACCCGGTGGAGGACGGCGCCGGCCACCGGCGCGCCGCCGCGGCGCGCGACGAGGTAGCGGGTGGAGAGCCCGGGGATCGCGGCGGCCTCGAGCGCCTCGAGCACCGGGCGGGCCACGCCCAGCTGGGCCGGGGCCCGCAGCGCCTCCCAGGCGGCAGGGAGCTCGGCGGCGCGGCGGAGGCGCTCGAGCGCGAGCTCGCCCCGCGCGCCGGAGGGCGCCCGGGCGGTCACACCATCCCCGGGCAGATCCGGCGCCGGACGTGGCGGCGGTAGTGGAAGTTCACCAGCAGGAGGAAGAGGACCCAGCCGAGCGAGCGGCGGACGGCCCCGCCCAGCACGCGCCGGAGGATCGCGGAGGGGGTGAAGACGCGTTCGTAGACCGCCCAGTAGCCGCGCTGGAGGGCCTCGGGGCTCATGCGCGCCGGGCGGAAGACCACCGTGGCGGCGTCGTAGCGCCCCGGGTCCTCGTCCAGGATCCGCCCCTCGCTCCGGAGCCGGGCGTGAAGCGGCGTCCCGTCGACCGGGGTGAGGACGTAGAAGCGGGGCAGGGCGATCCGGTTCTCGAGCACGAACGCGGCGGTCCGGGCGAAGGTGTCCTCGCCGTCGCCGTCGAGCCCGAGGATCATCTCGGTCGAGACCTCGATCCCGGCGGCGCGGACCGCGGCCAGCGCCGCCTGGTACTCGTCCGCCCGGGCGAACCGCTTCCCCACCCCGTCGAGGCTCTCCTGGTTCAGGCTCTCCAGGCCGAAGGAGAGGGTGGTGCAGCCGCTCCGCGCCGCGGCGGCGAGCAGCTCGGGCGCGGCGGCGATGGAGAGGGCGCACTGCCCCATCCACTCCACCCCGAGCCGTTCCACCTCGGCGAAGAGGCGCAGGGCGTAGGCGCGGTCGGCCGCCACGTTGTCGTCGAGGAGCAGGACCTTCCGGAACCCGAGCGACCGCGCCGCCCGGACGTCGCGGACCACGTCGGCGAGCTCGCGCCGGTGGTAGTGGCCGCCGTAGGCGGCGGCGATGGAGCAGAACTCGCAGCGGTGGGGACAGCCCCGGCCCACCTGCACCGGGAGGAAGGCGCCGATGCGCTTCCGCGCCAGGAGGTCGTAGCGGGGAACGGGGAAGGAGGGCGCCGACCGCTCGCCCCGGTAGACACGGGCCAGCGCGCCCCGCTCGAAGTCCCGCAGGATCCGCTCCCAGACCGCCTCGGCGTCGCCGACGCAGACCGCGTCGGCCCGCTCGAGCACGCGCTCCGGGACGAGCGTCGCCATCGGCCCGCCCACCACCACCTTCTTCCCCCGCGCCCGGAACGCGTCGGCCAGGGCGAGCCCGCGCCAGAGCCCGATCCCCATCCCGGAGATGCCGATCAGGTCGGCGTCGGTGTCGAGCGGCACGGGCTCGATCGGCTCGTAGACCAGCTCCACCTCCCAGTCGTCGGGGGTGAGCGCGGCGAGCACCGCCAGGTTGAGGGCGGGGAGGATCAGCCGGTGCTGCTTCACCAGGGAGCCGTCGGCCCGGGGGAGGGTGGGGGAGAC
>DATKAL010000141.1:0-6221 GCA_035498135.1 Anaeromyxobacter sp. | reverse complement strand
TGGTTCTGGCCGCTCGCGTCGCGGTAGCCGAAGCGGAAGGGCAGCGCCTTCTTCGGGTTCGTCTCCCAGAGCCTCCGGAAGGCGGCGTTGTGCTTGTAGGGCGCGTGCAGCAGCGAGCCGCGAAACGAACCGTACGTGTCCTGCGAGAAGCCCGCGCGTGACGCGAAGGCGGGGGGGATGCCGGTCGAGTCCGAGACCATGAAGACCATGTGGGCGAGGAGCACCTTCCGGATCCGGGAGAAGTCGTCCCGCCAGAGGAGGTAGCTCGCCGCCTTGGTCATGGCGGCGAACTCGCCCTTGCCCGCGAGGTGCTTCAGGATCCCGGGGTCCTTCGCCAGGGCGTGGTCGGAGAGGTCGGCGGCGACGTGCCGGTGGACGCGCCCGTGGGTCTTCGGGTCCTCGCCCTTCTTCACGAAGACGATCTCCGAGTTGGAGAAGGCGGGGGAGAAGTCCGGGGCGGTCCACTGGCCGCGGAGCAGGCGGGCGGTCTCCTTCTCGGCGGCGTTGATCTCGGTGCGGGTGAGGTAGTGGAGGGTGCCGTCCGGCTGGATCTTGAAGAACCGGAGCCCCACCGGCTCGTAGCCGTGCACCGCCAGGGCGGTCATGAAGAAGGCGAGCTGGCCGGGGATCTCGCCCCGCTGGCCCTTCATGAGGTTCTCGGTCTTGGAGTCGTTGGCGTAGAGCAGCCCGGACGACGTGGCCCGGACGACCTCGAGGCTGTCGGCCAGCACCTTGGGGTCCTGGATGGCGGCGGCGCGCCGGGGATCGCCGGCGTGCTCCAGCGAGAGGGTGGTGTAGCTCTTGGCGTCCGGGTAGGTGGTGAGCGCGGAGAGCAGGTCCCCGCCGCCGAAGGGGTACACCACCGCCGAGGGCAGCCCCTCCGGCCGGAGCGACGCGAGGAACGGGCCGGCCTTGGGGAGGTACCGGTCGCGGTAGGCGGCGATCGCCTTCTTCTGCTTGGCGCAGAACTCCTTCACCACGCCGGCCTCGAAGGCGGGCGGGAGCTTGGCGCCCTGGCAGGAGACGAGGTCGAAGAGGAGCTTCGCCTCGGCGCCGAACTCGGCCGGCGCCTCCTCGGGCGCGGCGGCGGGCTCGTCCGGGATCTCGCAGGGCTTCACCGGCTCGCAGGGCTGCTCGGGCGCCGCGGGCGAGGCGGGCTTCTGCTCGGCGCCGCGGGCGGCGAGGGGGAGGGCGAGGGCGGCGGCCAGGGCCGCGGCGAAGGGGTGGCGCATGCGCATGGCGGAGTCATGTACCATGCGGCGAATGAACGGTCGAACGGCGCGCCTCACCCTCTGGCCGGGCGTGGGCCTGGTCGCCGCCAACATGATCGGCGCCGGGGTGTTCCTCTCCGCCGGCTTCATGGCCCAGGAGATGGGGCCGGGGCCCATCCTGATCGACTGGGTCGTGGGGGCGGTCCTGGCGCTCGCCGGGGCGCGGGCCTACGCCGAGCTGGCCCGCCTGGTGCCGCGCTCCGGGGGGGAGTACCGGTACCTCTCCGCGCTCCTTCACCCGGCGCTCGGCTTCCTCGCCGGCTGGGCCTCGCTCCTGGTGGGCTTCTCCGCGCCGGTGGCGGTGGACGCGCTGGCCGCCGGGGCCTTCGCCCGGACGGTCTTCCCCGCCCTCTCCCCGCAGTGGACCGGGGCGGCTTTCGTGGTGATCCTCACCGCCTTCCACGCCGCCGGGCTCCGGACCTCCGCCCGGGCCCAGAACGTCCTCGTCGCGGTGAAGGTGCTGCTCCTCGCCGGCTTCGTCGCGGTGGGGCTCCTCTACGGGCAGCGCGCCTGGCCGACCTGGACGCCGCCCTCGGGCGGGGCCGGGTTCCCCTGGGCGCCGGCGGCGCGGAGCCTCTTCTTCATCGCCTTCGCCTTCAGCGGCTGGAACGCGGTGGTCTACGCGGCCGAGGAGTTCGACCGGCCCGAGAAGACCGTGCCGCAGGCGATGCTGGTGGGGTGCCTGGTCGTGGCCGCACTCTACCTGGTGGTGAACTGGATCTTCGTCGCCAACCTCACCCCGGCCGACGCCGCGGTGGTCTTCCGCTACGACAGCGACCAGGTGACCCTCGCCCACGCGGTGGCGGCGCGCCTCCTCGGCCCCGGCCTGGGGAAGGTGATGTCGCTCTTCACCGTGGTGGTCTTCCTCTCCGCCATGAGCGCCATGATCCTGGTCGGGCCGCGGGTCTACGCCGCCATGGCCCGGGACGGGTTCCTCCCCCGCTTCCTCGCCGGCCGGGAGGGGCGGCCGCCGGTCGCCTCGATCCTGCTCCAGGGGGCGCTCTCCCTGGCGATCGTCTTCACCCACCCGCTGCGCGACGTCCTCGGCCGGGTGGGGGCGATCCTGACCTTCTTCGCCGCCCTCACCACGGTCGGCCTCTTCCGGGCGGCGCTGGTGCGGCGCGACCTCCCCCGCCCGGCCCGGGTCGCCCTGGTCGCCGCCGGGATCTACTCGGGCAGCGCCGCCTACCTGATCGGCTTCGATCTGGTGGCCTGGCAGGGCTCGGCCAGCTGGATCGCGGCGGTGGTGGCGGTGGGGCTCGGGGCCTACGCCCTGGCCCGCCGCCGGACGGCCGCGCCGGGGGCCCCGGCCGCCGACGCCTGACCTCCACCCGGGGTGGATCGACCCGAGAGTCGACACCGGCCCGCAGTCGTGGTTTCTTCCCGCCGCCAGCCCCGGGAGGACACCATGGCCGAGCCCAGCCAGGCCGCGAAGGACTTCAAGCCCTACATCCCCGCCGAGCAGACGCTCCCGGAGTTCACGCCCAAGGCGATCGTGCTGGGGGCCATCTTCGGGATCCTCTTCGGCGCGGCCACGGTCTACCTGGCGCTCCGCGCCGGCCTGACGGTCTCCGCCTCGATCCCCATCGCCGTCATCGCCATCTCGCTCGGCCGGAAGCTCTTTCGCACCTCGATCCTGGAGAACAACATCATCCAGACGGCCGGCTCGGCGGGCGAGTCGATCGCCGCCGGGGTGGTCTTCACGCTCCCCGGGTTCCTCTTCCTCTCCATGGACCCGGGCACGCGGAGCTCGGTGGGGGCGGGCTACTTCGGCTACGTCACCCTCTTCGTCCTCTCCCTGGTGGGCGGCATCCTCGGGGTGCTGATGATGATCCCGCTCCGCCGCTCGCTGATCGTGAAGGAGCACGGCCAGCTCACCTACCCGGAGGGCGCCGCCTGCGCCTCGGTGCTCATCGCCGGCGACAAGGGGGGCGACTTCGCCCGGACCGCCTTCCAGGGGGTGGGCTTCGCGGTCGGCTACGCCATCCTCCAGCGGATCCTGCACGTCATCGCCGAGAGCCCGGCCTGGGTGACCGGCAAGCTCAACCGCTTCCTGCCCAACGCCACGGTGAACGGCGACATCACCCCCGAGTACCTGGGGGTGGGCTACATCATCGGCCCGCGCATCGCCGGGGTGCTGGTGGCCGGCGGCGTGCTCGCCTGGCTCGGGCTCATCCCGCTTCTCTCGGTGCTGGTCCCCGGCGACGTGATGTACGCCCAGCTGGTCAAGGTGGGCTCGAACCCGGCCGGCTTCGGCTGGGACGCCGCCACCCACACCTTCGCCGACCTCCCCAACGCGGTCTACCGCGCCTACGTCCGGCAGATCGGGGCCGGGGCGGTGGCGGCGGGCGGCTTCATCACCCTGCTCAAGACCCTGCCCACCATCTGGGCCTCGCTCCGCGACTCGGTCCGCTCCCTGGGCGACCGGGCCGCGGCCGCCACGGTGGCCCGCACCGAGCGCGACCTCTCCTTCGTCACCGTGATCGCCGGCTCGGTGGGGCTGGTGGTCCTGCTCGTGCTCCTCCCCCAGGTCCCGGGGGAGACGGTGCTGAACAAGCTCCTGGTCGGGCTCCTGATCATCGCCTTCGGCTTCATCTTCGTCACCGTCTCCTCCCGCATCGTCGGGATCATCGGCTCGTCCTCGAACCCCATCTCCGGGATGACCATCGCCACCCTGATGGCCACGGCGATGGTGTTCGTCTCGGTGGGCTGGACCGGGCGGGCCTACGAGCCGATGGCGCTGGTGGTGGGCGGGATGGTCTGCATCGCCGCGGCCAACGCCGGGGCGACGAGCCAGGACCTCAAGACCGGCTTCCTCGTGGGGGCCACCCCGCGCGCCCAGCAGATCGCCCTCTTCGTCGGGGTGATCGCCTCGGCCCTGGTGGTCGGGGTGACGGTGAAGGTGCTCGACACCCCGACCGCCGAGCTCGTCGCCCGCGGGATCACCGACCACGCCATCGGCTCGCCGAAGTTCCCCGCCCCCCAGGCCACCCTGATGGCCACGCTCATCAAGGGGCTCCTCTCCCTGAACCTCGACTGGCACTTCGTGCTGGTGGGCGTCTTCTTCGCCGTCACCATGGAGCTGTGCGGGGTGAAGTCGCTCTCCTTCGCGGTGGGCCTCTACCTCCCGCTCTCGACCACCCTCCCCATCTTCGTGGGCGGTGCGCTCAAGGGCGTGGCCGACGCGGTGGCGCGGAAGAGGGGGGAGCCGGTGGAGGAGGCGGAGCTGGGCGGCGGGAGCCTCTTCGCCACCGGCCTGGTGGCCGGCGGCGCCCTCACCGGGGTGATCGTCGCCTTCCTCCAGGTCTTCGCCGAGGGGACGATGGACCGCCTCTCCGTCCAGAAGGCGCTCACCGGCGCCCTGGGCGAGGCGGGCTACACCGTCCTCGGCGTCCTCTTCTTCGCCGGCCTGGGCTGGTTCCTCTACCGGGCGGCGCGCCGCTCCTCGGCGGCCGCGAAGGCCTGAGCCGGGCGACGGCGAGCCGGGACTACACCTCGCGCAGCGACTCGATCTGCGCCTGGAGGTCGCGGTTCTTCTGGTGGTAGCGGGCGATCTCGCCGTTCAGGAAGTCGTTCTCGGTCCGGAGCTCGGCCACCTCCTCGCCGAGCTTCTCGATCTCGTCCCGCAGGCGGGCCCGCTCGCCCGGATCGGGCGGCACGGGCGGCGGCACCGCCGGGGCCTTCTCCAGCTCCTGGATCCGCCGCTTCAGGGTGAGCTCGGAGCGGGCCCGCGCCTCGAGGTGCTTCTCCAGATCGACCAGCGAGGCGCGCAGGCGGGCCACCTCGGCCACGTGGCGCTTCTCCGCCTCCCCCGCCTCCGCCGCCTGGCGGACGCGGTGCCCCTCGGCGTCCTCCATGGAGCGGGCCAGCTCGGTCCGCGCCTTCTCCAGATCCGAGCCCCGCGCCTTCGCCTCGCCCTCCAGCTCGGCCAGGCGGCGCCGGGCGGCGGCCAGCTCCGACTCGAGCCGCTGCACGGCGCCCTGGAGGCGCCCGGCCTCGACCGCGACCCGCTCCTCGGCCCGGGCCCGCTCGGCGGCCGCCGCCTGGGCGGCCCGCGAGGCGTTCTCCGCCGCCTGGGTGCGCTGCTCCACCAGCTCCCTGAGGGGCCCGAGCTCGCGCTTGAGCCGCGCCGCCTCCTCCGCGGCGGGCGCCAGGGCCGCCAGCCGCTGCACCTCGGCCTCCAGCCGGCGGGCCCGCTCGCGCTCCGCCTCGGTGTCGCGCCGGGCCGCCTCCACCTCGCGCCCGAGCTGATCCCGGTCGGCCGCCGCCTGGGCGAGGCGCCGCTCGCCGTCGGCCCGCTGGCTCTCGATCCGGGCGAGCTCGCCGCGGGTCCCCTCGGCCGAGGCGCGCCCCTCCTCCAGGGCCGCGCCCAGGTCGCGGATTCGCTGCGTGGCCGCGGCCAGCTCGGCGGCCTTGGCCTGGAAGGCGTGCTCGGTCGCGACCGACTTCTCCTCGTAGGCCCGGGTCTCGGCCCGGGCCCCGCGGAGCTCCTCCTCGAGCCCGGCCCGCGCCTCCGCCGCCCGGCCGAGCTCCGCCTGGAGGGCCGCCTGCCGCTCCTGCGCCTCGGCCAGCTCGCCCGCGGTCGCCTGGCCCCGCCCCTCCGACTCCTCGAGCCGGGCCTTGAGCTCGGCCTCGCGCGCCTCCGCCTCGCGCCGGGCCTCGGCCGCGCGCGCCTCCGCCTCGGCGAGGTCCTGGGCCCGCGCCGCCAGGGCGGCCGCCAGCTCCGCCCCCTCGCGCTCGGCCTCGTCGCGCGCCGCCGCCGCGGCCGCGCCCCGGCCCTCCGCCTCGGCGAGCCGGGCCGCCGCCTCCTCGCGCTCCCGGGCCCGCTCGCCCTCGAGCGCCGCCACCGCCCGGGCCTGGGCCTCGGCGGCCTCGGCCCGCTCCGCCTCGACCCGGGCCCGCTCGTCGGCCCGGTCCGCCTCGATGGCGGCCACGGTCCGGGCGTGCCCC
>DATKAL010000140.1:0-2489 GCA_035498135.1 Anaeromyxobacter sp. | reverse complement strand
CGCCGCCCTGGAGCTCGATCTCGCGACCGGCGCCTTCCAGGTGCGACCCGGCGAGGACGGCGCCGTCGGCGCCGGGGTCTTCGCCGCGGGCGAGCTCGCCGGCCCCTGCAGCGCGGCGAAGGCGGCGGAGGCCGGCCGCCGCGCCGGGGAGGCGGCCTCCCGTGGCTAAGACCATCCTGTGCGCCTGCGAGGACGTGACGGTCGAGGACGTCCGCCGCGCCTTCGAGATGGGCTTCCGGGACCTCGAGTCGGTGAAGCGCTACACCGGCCTCGGCACCGGCCCGTGCCAGGGCAAGACCTGCCTCGCCATCGCCACCCGCGAGCTGCTCCGCCTCGGCGCCACGCCCGGCGAGGTGGCCCCCTTCACCGTGCGCCCTCCGCTGCACCCGACGCCCGTCGGCGCGCTCGCCTCGATCGATCCTTCCGGCCTGCCCGTCGAGGGCGGCGTGCCACCTCCGCCGCCGCCCGGCCCCGCCCCTCGCCCGCCGGGCCCCCTGCCCTCCCGCGCGCGCGTGGTCATCGTCGGCGGCGGCATCATGGGGCTGGGTCTCGCCTACAACCTCTGCCGCCGCGGCGAGACGGACGTCGTCCTGCTGGAGCGCGGCTACCTCAACTCCGGCGCCTCGGGCCGGAACGGCGGCGGCGTGCGGGCCCAGTGGACCACGCCGACCATGATCCGGCTGGCTCGCCGCTCGCTCCAGATCGGCGAGGGCTTCGCGGCCGAGATGGGCATCAACGTCTGGTTCCGCCGGGGCGGCTACCTGTTCCTCGCCCCCACCCGGGAGCAGGCGGACCGCATCGAGCAGAACGCCCGCGTCCACGCCCAGAACGGCCTGCGGACCCGGGTGATCTCGCCCGCCGAGGCCGCCGAGGTGGTCCCGGAGCTGGACCGAGACCGGTTCCTGGCCGCCTCCTGGAACCCGGACGACGCGGTGGTCTTCCCCTGGCCGTACGTCTGGGGATACGCCTCCCGCGCCGAGGCGCTGGGGACGAAGGTGCTCACCTTCACCCGCGTGACCGGCTTCGAGACCTCCGGGCGCCGCATCGCGGCGGTGGTCACCGACCGGGGGCGGATCGCCTGCGACGTGGTGGTGAACGCCTGCGGCGCCTGGAGCCGGGACGTGGCGGCCCTCGCCGGCGTGAAGCTCCCCAACGAGCCGGTGCGCCACGAGATCCTGGTGACCGAGCCGTTGAAGCCCTGGCTCGGGCCGCTCGTCTCCGTGCTCGGGAGCGGCCTCTACTTCTCCCAGAGCCTGCGCGGCGAGATCGTGGGCGGGATGGGCGACCCGGAGGAGCCGGTGGGCCTCGATACCCGCTCGACGCTCCGCTTCCTGGCGCGCTTCTGCCGCGCCATGTCCGAGTGCGTCCCCATGACCGCGGGGCTCCGCGTCATGCGCCAGTGGGCCGGCTGCTACGACGTCACCCCCGACCACAACCCCATCGTGGGCGAGGTGGCGGAGGTGAAGGGCTTCTTCCAGCTGCACGGCTTCGTGGGCCACGGCTTCATGATGGCGCCGTCCGTCTGCAAGCTCGTGGGCGAGCACATCGCCCGCGGGCGGCAGCATCGGTTCATCACCGAGAACAGCCTGCGCCGGTTCCAGGTCGGGGGAGGCGGTCGGCCGGAGAGCATGATCATCGGTTGACGGTGCCGTCCGTCGGGCCACGGGACGCCCAGCCCCGGCTCGGCGCCTCGCCCTCACCGCCCCGAGTGGTGCCCCCCGCCCCGCCCGTGGCCGCGACCTCCGTGGTGCTGGCTATTGGCCTCGGGCTCGCGCCGCGCGGCCTCGCGGCGCGCGAGCTGGGCGAAGTATGCACGAGGGGGCGACAGGTAGACGCCGCGCCGGGGCACGCCCGCGAAGTAGGTGCCGCGGAGAACGCCCCCGACGCGGACCGTGGGGTAGAAGTGGCGCCACACGAGGGGCCTGAAGAAATAGGGGGTGGCGACGAACAGCCACAGGGAAGGCGCCCCGTAGTAGGCGACGTCGACGCCGGAGGGGCCCAGCGGCGCCCAGCCGACCACGCCGGCGCCGTAGCGCCAGGTGACCCACGCCGGCGCCCATTCGTAGCCGGGCAGCCACGCCCACCCGTGGGCGGGGTACCAGATCCACCGGCCGTAGTGGAACGGCGCCCAGCCCCAGGTCTCGGCGGCGACGAAGGTCCAACCCTGGTCGGTGTTCACCCAGCGTCCGTTGGCGTACGGCCGCCACTCGGCGCCGGTGGCGCTGGGTATCCAGACGAGCCCGTATTCCTGCGTCTCCACCCAGCGCCCGTGCGGGTCGAGGGCCTGGTGGAAGTGCTCGAGCGTGGGGGTCGGGTTGCCGTCGCTCGGAGACGCGGCCGCGGCGTGCTCCTCGATGGGCGGCGGCGTGGCCGGCAGCTCACCCTCGTCGGCGGCGGACCCCTCGGGGGACGGGCCGCCCTGCGGCGCGCCGGGCCTGCCGGGCGTGACCGGGGTCGCGGGTGCCGACGGTGAGGCCGGCGCGCCCGGA
>DATKAL010000139.1:0-2389 GCA_035498135.1 Anaeromyxobacter sp. | reverse complement strand
GCCTGGAGATCCTCGTCGACGGCGGCGCGCCCGGCCAGTACATGCTGCAGATCTTCCTGCGCGACTCGGCCGGCCTCTACGGCGAGCCGGAGGCGGGCCCCTTCTTCTTCGAGATCATCCAGCGCAAGGGCGACCAGGGGTTCGGGGCGGGCAACTTCCGCGCCCTCTTCGAGTCGATCGAGCGGGAGCAGGAGCGCGAGGGGCGGAGCTGATGCTCGACCGGATGGTGCAGGGGGCGGTGCCGCGCAAGCACCACCTCGCCTTCAAGGACGCGGAGGGCCGGCTCCTCCACGAGGAGGCCTACACCCGGGCCGGCTTCGACGGCCCCTACACCCTGCTCTACCACCGGGGCCGGCCGCACGCCGTCCACGCCGCCGAGGCGCGCCACGGCTTCCCCCTCCCCCGCCCCGCCCCGGCCCGCGCGCTGGCGAAGCGCCACTACCGCACCCAGGATCTGGCGGGCCGGACCGGCCCGCCCGTGGACGCGCGCCTCCCCCTCCTCTTCAACGGCGACGTGGTGCTCGGGGTGGTCACCCCCACGGCGGACGACCCGGTCTACTTCGCGAACGGGGATGGCGACGACCTCCTCTACGTCCAGGCGGGCGGCGGGCTCCTCCGCTCGCCGCTCGGCGACCTCCGCTTCGCCAGGGACGACTACCTCTACGTGCCGAAGGGGCTGCTCCACCGGTTCCTGCTCGACCCCGGGCCGCAGCGCTGGCTCTCGATCGAGGCGCTGGGCGGGCTCCACCTCCCCTCCCAGTGGCGCAACGAGACCGGGCAGCTCCGGATGGACGCGCCCTACTGCCACCGGGACTTCCGCCGGGTGGAGTGGAAGGGGCCGCAGGACGAGGGGATCCGGGAGCTGGTGGTGAAGCGGGCCGGCGCCTTCCACGGCTTCCGCCACGACGCGTCGCCCCTCGACGTGGTCGGCTGGGACGGGGCGCTCTACCCCTTCGCCTTCCCCATCCTGAGCTTCCAGCCGCGCGCCGGGCTGGTCCACCTTCCGCCCACTTGGCACGGCACCTTCGCCGCGCGCGGCGCCCTGATCTGCTCCTTCGTCCCCCGGGTCCTCGACTTCCACCCCGAGGCCGTCCCCTGCCCCTACCCGCACGCCTCGGTGGACGTGGACGAGGTCCTCTTCTACGTGCGCGGCGAGTTCACCTCCCGCCGCGGCGTGGGGGCGGGCTCCATCTCGCACCACCCCGCCGGCACGATGCACGGCCCGCACCCGGGGGCGTACGAGAGGTCGATCGGCGTCCGGACCACCGACGAGCTGGCGGTGATGCTCGACTGCCACCAGCCCCTGGCCGCCACGCCCCTCGCCCTGGAGATCGAGGACCCGGGGTACCAGGAGAGCTTCGTGGGCTAGGACCCTGCACCGGGCGCTTGCCTGGTCCCCCGCCGCGTGGGAGGCTCCTCCCGGCCGGGTCGGCGCGCGCGACCCGAGCCCCGGAGGCCTCATGCGCTCGCTCCGCCGCGCCGCTCTTCCCGTTCTCGTGCTCCTGCTGCCCGCCGCCGGCCGTGCGGAGGAGCAGGTTCTCCACCGGGCCCACCCGGAGCTCGCCGATCGCCTCTCCGGGCTGCGCACCGTCGGGATCGTCGCCCCGGAAGTGAAGGTCTACGAGCTCACCGCCAGCAACCAGCCGGTGTTCCGGCCGGACTGGAGCGAGCAGGGGAAGGAGGCGGTGACCGCCAGCCTGGAGGCGCTGCTCAAGGCCCGGGGGTCGAGCCCCGGCGGTTCGAGCCGGCCACCCCCGAGGGGAAGGACGAGCTGCGCGAGGTGAAGCTCCTCTACCAGTCGGTGGTGGCCGGGGCCCTCCAGGCCACCGTCGCCAACCAGTTCCCGGCCAAGGTGGCCCGCTTCGAGTACTCCCTCGGCGACCTCTCGGCGATGCTCGAGGCCGAGCACCTGGACGCGGTGGTCTTCACGTTCGGCCAGGGCGCGGTCTCCTCCGGCGGGCGCAAGGCGGTGCAGTTCATGAGCGCGCTCCTCTCCGGGGCGGCGAGCTCGGGCATCGACCGGCTGCTGGTGGGCGTGGTGGATCGCCGGGGCGACCTGCTCTGGTTCGGGACCTTCGCCTCGACCTCCTCCGACCTGCGCGATCCCGCCAGCGCCGGCCAGTTCGTGCAGACCCTGGCCCACGATCTCCCAGCGGTGAGGCGGTGAGGTGCCCGCTCGCCATCGCGGCGCTCCTCGTCGCCGGCTGCGCCTCGACCCAGATCGCCGCCCGGACCGGGACCGCCGTCAAGGTCGACGAGACCGACGAGCAGGGGCTCTGGCAGCTGGCCGGGGAGGCGCAGGCGGAGCTGGACCGCAGCGGCCACCTCTACGCCGATCCGGACCTCGAGGCCTACCTGCTGGAGGTGGCGCGCCGGCTCGAGCCGGCGG
>DATKAL010000138.1:0-15198 GCA_035498135.1 Anaeromyxobacter sp. | reverse complement strand
CCGCCGGGACCGGCTCGCCGTCCCGGGCGGCCCGGGGCCCGTCCGCCGTCTGCACGAACACCGCCAGCGCCAGGGTGGCCCCCTTCGTCCCCACGTAGTCGACCGGCGGGGCGCGCACGAGGAGCACCACCGCCGCCGCGGCGGCCACGCCCACCGGGGCGAGCACGGCCCCGAGGCGGCGGAGCCACCGCCGCCGCCGCGACCGCTCCACCACCGCGTCCACCGTGACGGGGAAGACCTCGCGGCGGAACTCCTCGCCCTGCCGGACCATCTCGGCGAGCCGCCCGGCGCAGTGCCCGCAAGCCTCCAGGTGACCCGCCAGGGCGGGGCGCCCCGCGTCGAGGAGGTGCGCCTCGAGCTCCAGGTCGGAAGGGCAGCGCGTCATGGCTCGCTCCCCGCGAGGAAGCTCCTCGCGCTCTCCAGGAACCGCTTCAGCTTCCGGTGGACGGTCCGCCGCGAGATCCCCAGGGCGGAGGCCAGCTCCTCGTGCTCCATCCCGTCGACCAGCACGCCCACCGCCACCGCCTGCGTCTGGAGATCGAACCGGGCCAGCACCCGGGTGGCGAGCTCGCGGTCCGGGTAGGCGGCCGGGGCCGACGACGACAGCTCCAGCGCCCCCCCGGCGTGACCCTCGCCCCGGCGCCGGGCGTCCCGCCGGAGGTTCAGGCAGTGGTTGGTGGCCACGCGGTAGATCCAGGGGAGCGCGGACTCGCGGTCCGAGAGCCTCCCGATGTCGCGCAGCAGCTTCAAGAAGACCTCCTGGGTCGCGTCCTTCGCGGCCTCCCGATCGCGGAGCAGGCGCAGGCAGCGGCGGTACACGGCCGGGCCGTACTGGCGGTACAGCCCCACCACCCGCTGGTCGTGGCCTGACGCGTTCGCGCCTTCCATCCTCGGAACACCTTGCCTGGGTCAAGCCTCGCTGTCTTGTAGGGCCTCCCGCGGGGTCGCGCCCGCCGAGCTGGGCGGGTGTCCCGAAAGGAATCGCTCCCGGCCCAGGGCCCGCCGGAGCGTGATCCGCGAGCGGTGCACCCGCAGCTTCACCGCCGTCTCCGAGATCCCGAGCCGGGCCGCGGTCTCGGTGATGGACAGTCCCTCCACGTGGCGAAGCCGGAAGACCTCCCGCTGGTGGGGAGGGAGCCGGTGGACCGCCCGCCGGAGCTGCGCGAGGGTCTCGCGGGCCGCCGCGGCGTCCTCCGGCCCGGGGGCCGCGGAGGGCAGGAAGGGCTCGAGCTCCGAGCCCTCGTAGCGCGCCGCCCGCCGGGCGCGGCGCAGGCGGAGGATGGCCTCGTTCAGCGCGATCCGGGTGATCCAGGTGGAGAACGAGGCCGAGCCCTCGAAGCCCTGCAACCCCACGAAGGCGTGGAGGAACGCCTGCTGGGCGACGTCCTCGACGTCCCGGTCGTTGCGGAGGACGGTCCGTACCACCCGCTGCACCCGCCGGGCGTGGCGCCGGACCAGGGCCTCGAAGGCGGCCAGGCCGCCGGCGCGGGCCTCCAGGACGAGCTGGGAGTCGGGGGGCGATTCGAGGTCGGGCGGATCGGCGTGGGGGCGCATCCCTGGGCTCCGCGGGGATGACACCGGCGGCGCGCGGCACGGGACAGCGGCCCCCGCCGGCACCCGTTCCGGGCGGCGAGGGGGAGGGATGGCGGGGAGCCGGCCCGGGCCGCGAAGGTGGCTCCGGCCCGGACGATCCCGGCGCGGCCGGACGGCGGCGCGGCCGGCCGGCGATCAGGGGCGCTGATCGGTGGAGGGACGCTCCCAGAGGTTCACGTGCCCCTCCCGGGCGTGCTGGTCGATGGCCCGGAGCTCGTCCTCGGAGAAGCGCAGGTTGGCGAGCGCCCCGACGTTCTCCCGGATCTGCGCGGGGCTGCTCGCGCCGATGAGGGTGCTGGTCATCCGCGGATCGCGCAGGACCCAGGCGAGCGCCATCTGCGCCAGGCTCTGGCCGCGCTCCCGGGCGATCTGGTTCAGGGCCCGGACGCGGGCGAGGTTCTCCTCGGAGAGGTGCGCCTGGAGGAGGGACCCGCCGCCCGGCCGGTTGATCCGGGCGTCCCGGGGCACGCCGGAGAGGTACTTGTCCGTGAGGAGCCCCTGGGCCAGGGCGGTGAAGGCGATGCAGCCGATCCCCTCCTCGCCGAGCACGTCGAGCAGGCCGCGCTCGATCCAGCGGTTGAGGAGGTTGTAGGACGGCTGGTGGATGAGGCAGCGCGCCCCCAGGCCGCGGAGGATGACGGCCGCCTCGCGGGTCTTGGCCGCCGAGTACGAGGAGATCCCGACGTGGAGCGCCTTCCCCTGCTGGACCGCGGTGGCGAGCGCGCCCAGGGTCTCCTCGAGCGGCGTGTCCGGGTCGAAGCGGTGCGAGTAGAAGATGTCGACGTGATCCAGCCCGAGCCGGGAGAGGCTCTGGTCCAGGCTGGCGAGCACGTACTTCCGCGAGCCGCCGCCCTGGCCGTAGGGGCCGGGCCACATGTCCCAGCCGGCCTTGGTCGAGATCACCAGCTCGTCCCGGTAAGGGCGGAGATCCTCCCGCAGGACCCGGCCGAAGTTGATCTCGGCGCTGCCGTAGGGCGGGCCGTAGTTGTTGGCCAGATCGAAGTGGGTGATGCCGAGGTCGAAGGCGGTGCGCACCATCTCGCGCTGGGTGGCGAAGGGGGTGGTGTCGCCGAAGTTGTGCCACAGGCCGAGGGAGAGGGCGGGGAGCTTGAGGCCGCTCTTGCCGCAGGGGCGGTAGGGGATCGACTGGTAGCGGTTCGGGGCCGGCTCGTAGCTCATGGAGGGTCCTCCAGGCGGGGCGTCGCGGCGGGCGAGGCCGGACGGAGATTACGCCAGCGCGGCCGCCGGCGCAGCCGGACGCGGACGGTTAGAACCCCGATCGCCCATGGACCTCCGGGACGGCTTCGTCGGGAGCATCGGCCATACCCCCCTGATCCGGCTCCGCCGGGCCTCCGAGGCCACCGGCTGCGAGATCCTGGGCAAGGCCGAGTTCCTGAACCCGGGTGGCTCGGTCAAGGACCGGGCCGCGCTCGCCATCGTGCTCGACGCCGAGCGCCGCGGCCTGCTCCGGCCCGGCGGGGTGATCGTCGAGGCGACCGCCGGCAACACCGGCATCGGCCTGGCGCTGGTGGCGAACGCGCGCGGCTACCGGACCGTGATCGTCATCCCCCAGACCCAGTCGCAGGAGAAGAAGGACATGCTGCGGCTGTGCGGGGCGGTGCTCCACGAGGTCCCCGCCCTCCCCTACAAGGAGCCGAACCACTACGTCCACGTCGCGGGCCGGCTGGCCGAGGCGCTCGCCCGCACCGAGCCCCAGGGGGCGGTCTGGGCCCGGCAGTTCGACAACGTGGCCAACCGGGAGGGGCACTACCGGACCACCGGCCCCGAGATCTGGGAGCAGACCGGCGGCAAGGTGGACGGCTTCGTCTGCGCCGTGGGGACGGGCGGGACGCTGGCGGGCGTGGCCGCCGCGCTGCGGGAGCGGCGCCGGGGCGTGAAGATCGGGCTGGCCGATCCCCCGGGCGCCGCCCTCCACGCCTACTACACCACCGGCGAGCTCAGGATGGAGGGCTCCTCCATCACCGAGGGGATCGGCCAGGGGCGGATCACCGCCAACCTGGAGGGGCTGGCGGTCGACCTCTCCTGGCAGGTCCCGGACGCCGAGACCGTGCAGACCGTGTTCGACCTCGTCGAGCACGAGGGGCTGGTCCTCGGCAGCTCCAGCGGGATCAACGTGGCGGGCGCCATCCGGCTCGCCCGCGAGCTCGGGCCGGGGCACACCGTGGTCACGATGCTCTGCGACTCGGGGACCCGCTACGCCTCGCGCCTCTTCAACCCGGAGTTCCTCCGGTCGAAGGGGCTCCCCGTCCCGGCCTGGCTGGGCGGGCCGCCGCCGGCGATGCCGCCCGGGGTGATGGCCCGCTGAGCGCCCGGCCGGGGCTCCGATCGGGCTGGCCGTCATCCGTGAAAACGGACGTTTGGGACCCCTATTCTGCTCAGTACCGGCCGGATTCCGGTAGATCCCGGTTGCCGATGGCGCCGGACGTCCGCTAAATTGGATGATACGGCCGCTCCCGGCCCCCCGAGGTCCCCCATGGCCCGCATCTACGACGACAACAGCCTCTCCATCGGCAACACCCCGCTGGTCCGGCTGAACCGCCTCCCCCGCGGGCTCGACGTCACCGTCCTCGCCAAGATCGAGGGGCGGAACCCGGCCTACTCGGTGAAGTGCCGCATCGGCGCGGCGATGATCTGGGCGGCGGAGAAGGAGGGGATCCTGAAGCCCGGCTCGAGCGTCCGCACCATCGTCGAGCCCACCAGCGGCAACACCGGGATCGCCCTCGCCTTCGTGGCCGCCGCCCGCGGCTACCCCATCGTCCTCACCATGCCGGAGACCATGTCGGTCGAGCGGCGGCGCATGCTCAAGGCCTACGGCGCCGAGCTGATCCTCACCGAGGGGGCGAAGGGGATGCCCGGGGCGATCGCCAAGGCCGAGGAGATCGTGAAGGGCGATCCCGCCAAGCACTTCATGCCCCAGCAGTTCAAGAACCCCGCCAACCCCGAGATCCACTTCCGGACCACCGGGCCCGAGATCTGGAACGACACCGACGGGAAGGTCGACATCCTGGTCTCCGGCGTGGGCACCGGCGGCACCATCACCGGCGCCTCCCGCTACCTGAAGCAGGAGCGGAAGAAGGCGATCCGCTCGGTCGCCGTCGAGCCCATCCACTCACCGGTCCTCACGGCGATCCGGGCCGGCGAGGCGCCCAAGCCGGGCCCCCACAAGATCCAGGGCATCGGCGCCGGCTTCAAGCCCGACGTCCTCGACCTCTCGCTGGTGGACGAGGTGGTCACGGTGAACAACGACGAGTCGGTCGAGACCGCGCGCCGCCTCCACAAGGAGGAGGGGATCACGAGCGGCATCTCGAGCGGCGCGGCGGTGGCCGCCGCCCTCAAGGTGGCCCAGCGGCCGGAGTCGAAGGGCAAGGTGATCGTGGTGATCCTGCCCGACGCCGGCGAGCGCTACCTCTCCAGCGTCCTCTTCGAGGGGATCACCGCCTGATCCCGCCCGCCACCTCCCCGTGACTCCCCACCGCACCGCCGACCCGTATCTCGACCTCGCGGTGATCGACTCGCGCGCCCCTCGCTTCAACCAGGCGGTGATCGGGCTCCTCGCCCTCCTCGCGGCGGTGACGGGCAGGTGGGAGCTCCTCGCCCTGCCCGCGTTCCAGCTCACGGTGGGCCTGCTCCTCGGGCGGCGCTGGTGCCTGCCATGCCTCCTCTACTTCGAGGTGGTGCAGCCCCGGATCGGGGAGGGGGCGCTGGAGGACAGCCGGCCGCCCCGCTTCGCCAACCAGCTGGGGATGGCCGTCCTCTGGTCGGGCACCGTGGCCGGCGCCCTCGGGCTCCCCCGGCTCGCGATCGCCCTGGGCGGGCTGGTGGCGGCCCTCGCCCTGCTCGCCGCCTCGACGGGGTTCTGCGCGGGGTGCGTCCTCTACAAGCTCGGGGCCCGGCTGCGCGGGCTCCGGACCCACCACCTCGAGACCGTCGACCTGGCGGAGCTGGGGGTCCCGGTCGGCCAGGGCGCCATCGTCCAGTTCACCCATCCCCTGTGCGCGGACTGCCACGCCCTCGCCCGCCGCCTGGCGGCGGAGCGGCGCGCCCCGGTGCTGGTGGACGTCTCCCGCCGGCCCGAGCTGGCGCGGAAGTACGGCGTGGCGGTGGTCCCGCTGGCGGTCGAGGTCGGGGCCGACGGCGCCGTCCGGGCGCGGCTCCAGGGCTGACGGCCGGGCGGCGCGCGGGCCGGCGCGGCGAGGTCCGGCCTCAGGCGGCGCGATCGGGCGCGGCCTCGACCGCTCCCTTCCAGCGCTGGTGCATCCAGACCCACTCGGCCGGGTGGCGGCGGATGGCGGCCTCCTGCGCGGCGGCGCAGGCGGCCGTGAGCCGGGTCACCTCGGCCTCGAGGTCGGGCGCCGAGGGATCGTGGGGGACCTCCACCACCTCGATCACGTGCCCGTCCCCGGCCCGGGGACCGCGCCGGTGAGAGGTCACCACCAGGAGCGCGGCCCCGAAGCGGAGCGCCAGGTCGGCGGCGGCCCGCGGGGTGCGCGCCGGGCGCCCGAAGAACGGGACCGGGATGCTCTGCACGTCGTCGATGTCCTGGTCGATCAGGATCCCGAGCGTCCCGCCCCGGCGGAGGAGCTTCAGCATGCGGCGCCCGGTGTCGGAGTCGGAGCGGAACAGCGTCCCCACCCCGTTCTCGGCCCGGAACCGCTCGGTCAGCGCGTCGATGCTCGGGTGCCAGCTCCGCTTGGCGATGGCGTAGCAGGGCTGGACGTAGCGGGCCAGGCGGGAGGTCAGCTCCCAGTTTCCGATGTGCCCCATGGCGAAGATGATCCCCTTCCCCCGCGCCGCCGCCCCCTTCACGGTGGCGACCGTCTCGGGCGAGGCGGCCACGTACTCCTCCAGCCTCGGCGCCCAGCGGCGCATGGTGACGAGCTCGCCCCCCAGGCGCCCGAGGTGCACCAGGCTCGCGATCGCGATCGCGTCGCGCTCCGCCGGGCTCCGGTCGGGGAAGGCGACCGCCAGGCTCGCGCGCATGTCGCGCCTCAGCCGGGCGGAGAGCGGCCAGCCCAGGCGCGCGATCGCCCCGCCGGCCACCATCGCCAGCCGGAGCGGGAGGAGCGAGGCGAGCCACACGCCGGCCCGGATCACGGCGGCGCGCGCCGCGCGGCGCGTGCGCTTCCAGCGGTTCCTCGACATGGGCAGGCGGGTTCCTTTCCGGCGAGGGGGCAGGCCAGCGGCGCGGCCGGGCGCCGGCACGAGGCCAGGCTCGCGGCGCGCGTCCTGCTCCGAGGGGGCGCAGCATAGCTGCCCGCGGACCCGAGCGCACGTCCTCGGGCCCGGGGGAGAGGTCCGTCGCGGGGAGGTACGCCGGGAAGGCCGATCAGGCGCCGGCGGCGCCGGCCTGCGGCTCGAGGAGCCGCTCGAGGTCGGCGCCGATCCGCGTGAAGCGCACGCCCATCCTGCCGTGCAGGTTGAGGTGCCAGTCCCCGCGCGCCACCCAGGCCACCACCCCCTTGAAGGGGATGCTGGTGCCGGCGACGTCGAGCCGACCGTCCACCGGGGTCGCCAGCGGAAGGACGCGAACCGCCTCCGCGCACAGGCCGCCGGCGGAGACGTCGATGGTGTAGGCCAGCACCGGCCCGAAGCTGACCCGGTAGCGGCGGCGGTGGCGGCGGTGGGCGCGCGGCTGCGTCATCTTCCTTGTCTCCAGCGAACCGTGACGACCCGGGACCCGAGGTGCCCTCGGCCTCCGTGTCCCCGGATCGTGGTTCAGCTATTCGGGCGATGCCACCTCCGCCAAGGAAAAAGAGGGTCTGGCCTGCCCCCTGCGAGGGTGTGGGTCCACCAGGCACCAGCCCCGTGGTCGCGATCGAACCGAGCCGCTAGCCCCGCCGCTGCTGCTCCACGGCGGTCGTGAGCAGGCGCTGGGTCGCCTCCGCCACCTGGTCGGCGAAGCGGGTGAGCGCCTCGCGATCGGCCGCCGGTGGCGGGTCCATCGGCGCGCCGAAGTGGACGTCCATCCGGACCGGGAGCGGGATGGGCGGGAGCCAGAGCGTGTTGCTCCGGCCGAGGCGCAGGCGCCACGGGTGCTGGCGGTCGGCCCCGGCGATGGCGAAGGGGACCACCGGGGCCCGCGCCCGGGCGGCGATGCGCGCGAAGCCGCGGTGCCCGCCCCAGCGGAGCCGGTCCGGCGCGCCGAACATCTCCCGGGGGCCTCCCGGGAAGATCAGGACCGACTCCCCGGCCGCCAGCGTCTCGACCGCCCCGTCCTCGCTCGCCGGGATGGCGTTCACGTTCCGTCGAATGAATCCGACCAGGGGGATCTTGTGGACCGAGGTCCCCTCCTTCTCGAGGACGCGGATGGCGGGGCGGTCGGCGCGGGCGAAGAAGGCGAACCAGCCGAGCACCATGGTCTCCAGGTAGAGCCAGCCGCGGGGGTGCTTGCCCACGTAGACCACCGGCCGATCGGTGGGGATGAGCTCGATCCCCCGCGCGCGGGCGCGGAAGTAGCGGACCAGGGAGGCGAAGAGGGGGGTGAGGGCGCGCCGCTGGGCGGGGCTGGGGTAGCGCTGGGGGGCAGCCATCTCGGCCGACCGTACCGCACTTCCGGGCGCGCGGTCCCTCCCGTCGCGACGGGCCGCGCCCCGGCGCGCAGCGGGCCCCCGGTCAGCGGACGACGACCCCCGGAGGGAGTCGAGGAGCGCCGCTCGGCGGAGAGCGTCACCGTTCCGCCCCTTGCATTCCCGAGCGCACCGCCCGCGATTGGGGTAATCCTTCTCCTCTCCCATCCCGGCCTCACCGTCCACCCCGAGCCACCCCGCCATGACCACCAAGACCAAGCTCTGGATCGCCTCCATCGCCGGCCTGCTCGCCACCATCGTCCTCCTCGGCGGCGTCAAGGCCGCCCAGATCGGGACCATGATCGCGGCGGGGAAGAAGTTCACCGTGCCGCCCGAGGCGGTCACCTCCGCCCGGGTCGAGGCCACCCAGTGGGAGGCGAGCCGCTCGGCGATCGGGACCCTGGTGGCGGTCCACGCCGTCACCCTCTCTGCCGAGGTGACCGGCCGGGTGACCGAGATCGGCTTCGAGTCGGGGGCCCTGCTCAGGAAGGGCACGCTCTGCGTGAAGCTGGACACCTCCGCGGAGGAGGCGCAGCTCGCCTCGGCCCAGGCGGACGCCGCGCTGGCGCGGCTCAACCTGGAGCGGGCCCTCTCGCTCCGCCAGGGGGAGGCCAACACCCAGGCCGACCTCGACGCCGCCCAGGCGCGGGCCAAGCAGGCGGACGCGGCGGTGGCGAACCTCGCCGCCGTCATCTCCAAGAAGACCATCCGCGCCCCGTTCGACGGCCGGATCTCCATCCGCCAGGTCGAGCTGGGGCAGATCCTCTCCCCGGGCACGCCCATCGCCACCCTCCAGTCGGTGAGCCCCATCTACGCCGAGTTCACCCTCCCCCAGCAGGCCCTGGCGGAGATCCGGGTCGGCCAGAAAGCCCGGGTGCAGACCGACATCTTCCCGAACGCCTCCTGGGAGGGGGAGGTCACCACCATCAACCCCGAGGTCGACACCTCCACCCGCAACGTCCGGGTGCGCGGCACCTTCCAGAACCAGGACGGCCGGTTGCGCCCGGGGATGTTCGTGAGCGTCGACGTCATCTCCTCGGAGCGCCACCCGGTCACGGTCATCCCCGCCACCGCGGTCATCTACGCCCCCTACGGCGACTCGGTCTTCACCATCGAGGAGGAGAAGGGGCAGGACGGGAAGGCCACCACCGTGGCCCGCCAGCGCTTCGTGCGGCTGGGCGAGCGGCGCGGCGACTTCGTGGCGGTCGTCTCCGGCCTGGAGCCCGGGGAGCGGGTGGTGAGCAACGGCGCCTTCAAGCTGCGGAACGGGGCGGCGGTGGCGGTGAACGACGCCCTCGCGCCCCCGGCCGAGCTCGCGCCCCGGCCGGCGGACCGGTAGGAGCGGAGCTCCCCATGAAGTTCACCGACCTCTTCATCCGCCGCCCGGTCATCGCGATCGTCGTCAACCTGCTGATCGTGATCGCCGGCCTGCAGGCGGTCCGCACCCTCAACGTCCGGCAGTACCCGCGCAGCGAGAACGCGGCCATCACCGTCACCACCGCCTACGTGGGGGCAAACGCCGACCTGGTGCGCGGCTTCATCACCACCCCGCTCGAGCGCGTGATCGCGGCGGCCGACGGGATCGACTACATCGAGTCGGAGAGCAAGCAGAACCTCTCCACCATCCGCGCCCGGCTCCGCCTCAACTACGACGCCACGCGGGCCCTGGCCGAGATCAGCTCCAAGGTGGACCAGGTGCGGCGCGACCTCCCGCCCGAGGCCGAGGTCCCGATCCTGAACATCGAGTCGGCCGAGAGCCAGTTCGCCTCCGCCTACCTGAGCTTCTCCTCCGAGCACCTCAAGCAGAACGAGATCACCGACTACCTGGTCCGGGTGGTCCAGCCCCGGCTCTCGGCCATCGAGGGGGTGCAGCGGGCCGACATCCTCGGGGCGCGCACCTTCGCCATGCGGATCTGGCTGAAGCCCGAGCAGATGGCGGCGCTGAACGTCAGCCCGACCCAGGTCCGGCAGGCGCTGGCGGCCAACAACTACCTGGCCGCGGTCGGGCAGACCAAGGGCTCGCTGGTCCAGGTGAACCTGACCGCCAACACCGACCTGCGCTCGGTGCGCGAGTTCCAGCAGCTCGTGGTCCGCGAGGAGAACGGGGCGGTGATCCGGCTCGGCGACGTGGCCGACGTCGCGCTCGGAGCCGAGGACTACGACGCGGCGGTGAACTTCTCCGGCCAGACCGCGGTCTTCATCGGGATCTGGGCCCTGCCGAACGCCAACTCCCTGGACGTGGTGAAGCGTGTCCGCGTGGAGATGGACTCGCTCCAGAAGGAGATCCCGGAGCAGATCCAGGCCAGGATCGCCTACGACGCCACCGGCTACATCCGCGACGCGATCAAGGAGGTGGAGGAGACCCTCGCCGAGACGCTCCTCATCGTGGTGATCGTGATCTTCCTCTTCCTCGGCTCGCTCCGCTCGGTGCTCGTCCCGGTGGTGGCGATCCCGGTCTCCCTCATCGGCGCGGTCTTCCTCATGCAGGTGTTCGGGTTCACGGTGAACCTGCTCACCCTCCTGGCGGTGGTCCTCTCCGTCGGGCTGGTTGTGGACGACGCCATCGTGGTGGTGGAGAACGTCGAGCGCCACCTGCGCGAGGGATCGAGGCCGCTCGACGCCGCCCTGCAGGGCGCCCGGGAGCTGGTCGGGCCCATCATCGCCATGACCGTCACCCTGGCGGCGGTCTACACCCCCATCGCCTTCCAGGGCGGGCTCACCGGCTCGCTCTTCCGCGAGTTCGCCCTCACCCTGGCCGGGGCGGTGACCATCTCCGGCGTGGTCGCCCTCACCCTCTCCCCGGTGATGTCCTCGAGGCTGCTCCACCGGGGCGGGGAGGAGCGCGGCCTGCCCGGGCGCATCAACCGCGGCTTCGACCGGCTCAAGGCGACCTACGCGCGCCACCTGCAGACCGCCCTCGGCGCCCGCGGGGCGATCTACGTCGCCTGGGTGGGCATCAGCCTCCTCGCCCTGCTCATGTTCACCATGGCGCCCAAGGAGCTCGCGCCCACCGAGGACCAGGGGGTGCTGTTCGGGGTGGTCTACACGCCCGCCAACTCCACCCTGGACCAGGTCACCTACTCCACCCGCGCGGTCAACAAGGCGGTGATGGACTACCCGGAGTCCCAGTTCACCTTCCAGATCTCCTTCCCCACCGGAGGCTTCTGGGGGGTGGGGCTCAAGCCCTGGACGGAGCGGAAGCGCTCCGCCTTCCAGCTCCTCCCCCTGGTGACCGCCCGGGTGGCGGCCATCCCCGCGATCCAGACCTTCCCCATCCTGCCCCCCGCCCTCCCGGGCGGCGGCAACTTCCCCGTCGAGCTGGTGATCGCCTCCACCGCCGAGACCTCCGAGATCCTGGGCTTCGCCAAGCAGCTCCAGGAGAAGGCGGCGAAGAGCGGGCTGTTCGCCTTCCCCCCGCTCATCGACATCAAGATCGACCAGCCCGAGTCGGAGATCGTGATCGACCGGGACAAGGTGGCGGAGATGGGGCTCAGCCTCCAGAGCGTCGGCCAGGACCTGGCGGCCGCCATCGGGGGCAACTTCGTGAACCGCTTCAGCGTGGCGGGGCGCAGCTACAAGGTGATCCCGCAGCTCCTCCGGAGAGAGCGGCTCAACCCCGAGCAGCTCGAGGACATCCACGTCACCGGCCCCAAGGGCCAGCTCATCCCGCTCTCCTCCATCGCCCGGATCCAGAACACCGTCGCCCCGCGCACCCTGGGGCGCTTCCAGCAGCTCAACGCGGTGAAGCTCTCGGGGGTGGCGATCCGGCCGCTCGACGAGGCGCTCGGCTACCTGGAGGGAGAGGCGGCCAAGATCCTTCCCCGCGGGTACACCCTCGACTACACGGGCGAGTCGCGCCAGCTCCGGGTGGAGGGGAACAAGTTCCTCCCCGCCTTCCTGCTGGCGGTGATCCTCATCTTCCTGGTGCTGGCCGCCCAGTTCAACAGCTTCCGGGACCCGTTCGTGATCCTGGCCGGCTCCGTGCCGCTCGGGATGTTCGGCGCCCTCGCCCTCACCTTCCTCAAGATGCCGAACCCGAACATCCCCTTCTTCACCACCGGGTGGACCACCACCCTGAACGTCTACTCGCAGGTGGGGCTCGTCACCCTGGTCGGCCTGGTGAGCAAGAACGGGATCCTGATCGTCGAGTTCGCGAACAAGCTCCAGGAGCAGGGGCAGGGGAAGATCGAGGCGGTGCGGAACGCCGCGGTCACCCGCCTCCGCCCCATCCTGATGACCAGTGTGGCCACCATCTGCGGCCACTTCCCCCTCACCCTGGTGAAGGGCCCGGGGGCGGCGGCGCGCAACAGCATCGGCCTGGTGCTGGTCTCCGGGATGGCGATCGGCACCGCCTTCACGCTCTTCTTCGTCCCCGCCATCTACGTGCTCATCGCCCGCGACCGCCGGGCCGAGGCCGCGCGCGAGGAGGAGCGCGCGGAGCCGGTCCGGCAGGCGGTGTAGCGGAGCGCGGTGGGCGGGGAAGCGAGGACCCGCGAGCACCGGGGCGCTCGCGGGTCCGTGGAAGGGCGGTGGAGGGCGGTCAGGCGAGGAAGAACTCGCGGGCCAGGGCCTCCCAGGCGTCGCCCGCCAGGGCGCGGGCGATGCCGTGGACCGGGGTGCCGCCGTCCTGCAGCAGCCGGCCCAGCTCGGGATCCATCCGGCGGGCGAGGGCCTCGCTCGCGTCCTCCAGCATCCGCGTCGCCGGAGCGTGCCCGTGGAGCTGGCGGAGGTTGGCGGCGAGCCGCGGCGCCTTCACCTTGAAGAGCCAGCCGGCGCCGTAGGGGTCGTCGAGGGCGGCCGCGTCCCGCTTCACCGCCGGGTTCACCGCCACCACGGTGCCGTCCACCGGCGAGAGCATGGGCACCGAGCACCCCTCGTCGCAGAGGGCCATGGCCGGCTCGCCCTGCGCAACCTTGGTCCCGGGGGTGGGCAGCTCGACCTCGGCCGGCCCCACCAGCTTGTGGGCGAAGTCGTCGATCCCGACGGTCACCAGGCCGTCCGGCTCGAGCCGGGCCCAGGTGTGGCCGGGGTGGAGGTGGACGCCGGGGGGCACGTGGAACCAGCCCGCGGTGGCCGGCCGGAGCGCGGTGGCGCCCGCCGGGCGGGCCGCCTCGAGGACCGCGCCGATCGCGGCCGCGACCCGGGGCTCGGGCGCCGCGACGACCTCGGCCCGCGCCGCCGGCCGCGCGCCACCCTGCACGTACCGCCAGAAGGGGATGAACATCAGCAGGTAGGCGACGGCGAGGCAGTACTCCTGGAGCTTGGCCGGGTAGATGGACAGGAAGTCATGGGCCATGGCGTCCTCCCTCCGCTTCCGCGTGCCGCGAGAAACGGGTGGCTAGTGGGCGTGGGCGGCGGCGATCTCGAGGCTGCCGATGACGACGATTCCGACGAGGGCGAGCGCGAATGCGAACATCATGGCGTGCTCCTTTCGGCTGCTTGGGTCCCTGGTGCTCCGCTTCTCTCGCCCTCTCTCCATCGCAAGACGGAGGCCAGCGCCCGCGGGCGGGGCCGCGCCGGCGGTTTCCCGCCCGCGTCGCGGGGGGTTGCGAGCGGGCTGGACGCGGGAGCGCGCCGGCTGCCCGCGGGCCGCACCGGCCGCGGCCGCTGACAACCGCAGCGGTGGCCCACCGGGGGGCCCGACAAGTACGAGCGGATCCGGGCACTTGCAGCCGGAAGGGGCTGCTGGCGAGAACCGCAACGGGGTGCAGAGATCCGCGACGGCCTGAAGGTCGCAGGCGCGGGCGGTGGGGAGAGGGGCCTACACGAACCCTCCCGGGCGCGGCCGACGGGGCGCCCGGGAGGTCGAGCCCGTCCGCTTCACGCGGGTCCGGGCAGGGTCGGGCCGCGGCTCAGGCCTGCGGAGCGGCCTCTGCCGCGCCCTCCGCGAACCTGGGGTCCTCGCGGAGGATGGGCATGCGGTTGACGACCCAGCGGAAGGCGAGGACGCCGAGGGTGACGAGGGTGAGGGAGACGGCGAACTCCATCCAGCTGGGGACGTAGCGGACGGGCTTGTTCCAGTTGAGGGCGATCATCGAGACGTTGGCCCGGTTGAGGACGATGCCGAGGACGCCGATCAACCCGGCGACGCGGACCAGGCGGACCTTCCGGTTCCTCGCCCCGTAGGCGAAGAGCAGGGAGGGGAGGAGGACGAAGCCGAAGACCTCCACCGCCCACCAGGCGCCGTAGCCGGTGAAGAGCAGGTGCCAGGCGTGGCCGTCGATGACCGACTGCAGCTTGAGGAAGAAGTAGGCGAACATCACCACCGCGCCGGCCTTGGCGAGCCCGAGGGTGAGGGCGTCGACGTCGACGTGGTGTCCCGCGATCTGGCTGGCGAAGATCCGGTGGGAGATGGAGCTCTCCACGATCACCATGCAGATCCCGGCGATGATCGCGCTGATGAAGAAGAAGATGAAGATGTAGGGGGTGTACCAGAGCGGGTGGAGCTTGGTGGGCATGAGGATGAAGAGCGACCCGAGCGCCGACTGGTGCATGGTGGAGAAGATCACCGAGAGCACGGTGAGGGCGATGAGGGCCTTCTTCAGGATGGCGTGGAGGCGCCGCCAGCCCATCCACTCGAAGAACGGGACGGTGAACTCGAGGAGGAGGACGGTGGTGTAGCACATCACGCACCAGGCGACCTCGAAGAGGACCGAGGCGGTGCCGTAGTTGAAGATCGCCTGGACGATGTTCCAGGGGCGGCCCAGGTCGGCGAGCAGCCCGAAGACCGCCATCAGGTAGCCGAGGAAGGCGGTGAGGATCGCCGGCCGCTCGATGGGGTGGTACTCCTTCATCCCGAAGAGCTGGACCGCCGAGCCGATGGTGAACCCGCCGGCGGCGAGCACGATCCCGGTCATCATGTCGAAGCCGATCCAGAGCCCCCAGGGCGCGGTCTGGGAGAGGTTCGTGGTCGCCCCGAGGCCGAGGGCGAAGCGGACGACGAGGATGGGGATCCCGATCGCCAGGATCACCGCCGCCACCGCGTTCCAGGGGGTGACGAGCGACCGGAGGTACTCGG
>DATKAL010000137.1:0-12531 GCA_035498135.1 Anaeromyxobacter sp. | reverse complement strand
GGCCGGAGGCCCCCGAGGAGCGCCGCCGCGAGCTGGAGGCCGGCCTCCGCCGGCTGGCGCGCCTCGCCCTGCGGGAGCGGCTGCGGGCGCCGGGGCAGGCCCCGGCCGGCGCTGAGGCGGCCCCCGGCCGGCTTTTCCCTTGAGGCGCGGGGGGCCGGGCGCCATATTGCGCGTCGCTCCCGCCGGCGATCCCGGCCACCCGGAGGTCACCCACCGTGCGTCCGCTCCGCTCGTCGCTCGCCCTCCTGCTCCTCACCCTGGCCTGCCGCTCCGCCCCGCCCGTGCCGTCCGCGGCGGCGCCGGCGGTCCCCGCGCCCGCCGCCCAGGGGATCCCGCCCCTCGATCCGGCCGCCCTCGACAAGACCACCTCGCCCTGCGAGGACTTCTATCAGTTCGCCTGCGGCGGCTGGCTCGCCGCCACCCAGATCCCGGCCGATCGCGCCGACTGGAGCCGCGGCTTCTACACCCTTCGGGAGCGGTCCGTCGCCGAGCTGCGGACCATCCTCGACGCCGAGGCGGCCGGGAAGATCGATCCGGCGGACCGCTTCGGCGGCAAGGTGGGCGACTTCTACGCCTCCTGCATGGACGAGGCGGGGATCGAGGCCCGCGGCCTCTCGGACCTCAAGGCCGAGTGGGCGCGGATCGACGCGATCCAGGACCGGGACGGGCTGGCGACCGAGCTGGCCGACCTGCACCGGGCGGGGCTGGGCGTTCCCCTGGGCATCTTCGCCGACCAGGACGCCAAGGACGCCACCCAGGTGATCCTCCAGATCGCCCAGGGCGGCCTCACCCTGCCCGACCGCGAGTACTACCTGTCGGACGAGGGGAAGAACCCGGAGATCCGGCAGCGCTACCTCGGCCACCTGCGCAAGATGCTGGCCCTGGCCGGCCTGCCGCCCGCGCGGGTGGAGTCCGACGCCGCCGCGGTCGAGGATCTGGAGAAGAAGCTCGCCGCCACCCACTGGACCCGGACCGAGCTGCGCGACCCGAACCGGGTCTACAACCGTGTCGACCGGGCCGGCCTGGAGAAGCTCGCCCCCGCCTTCCCCTGGCCCCGCTTCTTCGAGGGGCTCGGCTACCCCGCGCTCACCGCGGTGAACGCCACTACCCCGAAGTTCGTGGAGGAGGTGGGGAAGCTCTTCGCCAGCGCGCCCATCGACGCCTGGAAGGCCTACCTGCGCTGGCGCCTCCTCTCCACCATGGCCGCCTCCCGGGCCCTGCCCAAGGCCTTCGTCGACGAGGGCTTCAGCTTCGAGAGCGCCTCCTTCTCGGGGGCGAAGGAGCTGCGCTCGCGCTGGAAGCACTGCGTCTCCGAGACCGACGACGCGCTCGGGTTCGCCCTGGGGGAGACCTACGTGCGCCTCCACTTCGGGGCGCAGGGGAAGGAGCGGACCACCCGCCTGGTGGGGGAGATCGAGCGGGCGATGGGCGCGGACCTGGCCGGCCTCGCCTGGATGGACGCGGCCACCCGCGCCAAGGCCGACGAGAAGCTCGCCAAGGTGATGAACAAGGTTGGCTACCCCGACGCCGAGCGCGACTACTCGAGCATGGAGGTGCGCCGCGACTCGTTCTTCCAGAACGTGCTCGCCGCCGGGCGCTTCGAGACCAGGCGCCAGCTCGACAAGATCGGCAAGCCGGTGGACCGCAAGGAGTGGCTCATGACGCCGCCCACCGTGAACGCCTACTACAACCCCTCCCTGAACGAGATGGTCTTCCCGGCGGGCGTGCTCCAGCCGCCCTTCTGGAACCCGGCCGCGCCCGAGCCGGTGAACTACGGGGCCATCGGGATGGTGGTCGGGCACGAGCTCACCCACGGCTTCGACGACGAGGGGCGCCAGTTCGACGCCTACGGGAACCTGACCGACTGGTGGACCCCGGAGGTCTCGAAGGGCTTCGACCAGCGCGCTCAGTGCGTGGTGGAGCAGTTCGACGCCTACGAGCCGATCCCCGGCACCAAGCTGAACGGGAAGCTCACCCTGGGCGAGGACATCGCCGACCTGGGCGGGCTCAAGCTGGCGTACGCCGCCTGGCAGGCGGCCCGCCAGGGGCGGCCGGCGGAGCCCCCGGTGCTCGGGTTCACCCCGGAGCAGCAGTTCTTCCTGGGGTTCGCCCAGTCCTGGTGCACGAAGAGCCGAGACGAGAGCGTGCGGCTGCGCGCCCAGACCGATCCGCACGCGCCGCCCCGCTTCCGCGTCGACGGGCCCCTCTCGAACCTGCCCCAGTTCGCGGACGCCTTCGGCTGCAAGGCGGGGAGCGCGATGGTGCGCCCGCCCGGGAAGCGCTGCGAGGTCTGGTAGGGGGAAGCGGCCTCGCGCCGCGTCCCCAGACCGCGTGACGCCGCGCGAGGCGGAGCGGTGACATCCTCCCCGGCGTGGCGCGCGCCGCGCCCGGGGAGGGCACTGGGATGGACGTGGAGGCCTTCATCGCCGAGCTGGACGCGCTGGTGGCGTCGGCGGGGGCGAGGATCTCGGCCGCCGCCGCGCGGCCGCCCGCCGGCGAGGTGTCCATCCCGGACCTGCTCGCGGCGGCCCTGCGGAGCGAGCTCGAGGCGAGCGAGGAGGCGGCGGCCTGGATGGCGGGCGAGAAGGACGTGGAGCTGAAGCTCGGCTTCGCCCGGCAGTGCGGGGACGAGGCGCGCCACTACCGGCTCATCGAGGCGCGCCTGCGCGAGCTCGGGGTGGACCCGGGCCGCCTGGAGCAGGGGCGGGTCCCCTCCCCGCTGTACCGCTGGCTGCGCGGGCTGGAGACGCCGGCCGAACGCCTGGCCGCCGGCGCCCTGGCGCGCGAGGGGGTGGCGCTCGCCACCAACGCCGCCTTCGCCCGCCTCTGCGCCGAGCGGGGCGACGAGGTCACCGCCCGGCTCTACCGCGAGGAGATCGGCCCCGACGAGGCCCACCACCACGAGTTCGGGCGCCGCATGCTGCGCCGGTTCGCGATCGCGCCGGACGACCAGGAGCGGGCGCGCGCCGCGGTGGCCCGGGCGCTCCGCCTGGCCGAGGACGGCCTCGACGCCACCCGCGCGCGGCAGGGGGCGCCGGCGGCGCCGGGGTGCTGAGGGGCGGTCCGGGGGCCGGGCCATGGCGCATCCGGCTCGCCCTGATTCGAGGGGCGCCGCGGCCTGAGGGGCAGGTTCCGTCGTCGGGCCGGGTCGGGCAACGAAGAGGTGCGCCTGCGCTGCGCGCTCGTCTCGCGCACCCGGATCGGCGGTCCCGCGCGCCTGGCGGCGCGATCAGGGCTGGGAGCCGTCGCCCGCGTCCAGGATCGCGCGCACCCGGTGGGCGAGCGCGGCGGGCGAGTAGGGCTTCGCGAGGAAGTGGACCCCGCCCTCGCCCGGCGCCGGCTCGCCGCGCTCCGGGTGGCCGGAGGTGAGGAGCACGCGGGTCTCGGGCCGGCCCCGGGCGATCCCCAGCGCCGCGTCGCGGCCGCTCGCCCCGGGCAGCACCACGTCCGCGATCACCAGGTGGAGCGGGCCGGCGCGCGCGGCGGCCGCCCGCACCGCCTGGTCGCCGTCGCCCGCCGCCAGCACCTCGTAGCCGAGGGCGCCCAGGGTCCGCGCCAGGATCCGCCGGAGCCCCTCGTCGTCCTCGATGAGGAGCAACGTCTCGCCCCGGCCGCGCGGCGCCGGGGCCGCCTCGGGGTCGGCCACCGCCGCCTCCCCGGTCGCCCGCGGCAGGTAGACGTCGAAGGTCGTGCCCCGCCCGGGCGCGCTGGCGACGTCGATCGCCCCGCCCGCCTGCTCCACGATCCCCCAGCAGGTGGCGAGCCCGAGCCCGGTCCCCTGGCCGACCTCCTTGGTGGTGAAGAAAGGCTCGAAGAGCCGCCGCCGGGTCTCCTCGTCCATCCCCGCGCCCGTGTCCGTCACCGACAGGCGGACCCAGTCCCCGGGGGCGAGCGTGCCCCGCGCCAGCGTCCGCGGCGCCTCCACCGTCAGGTTGGCGGTCTCGATCGTCAGCCGGCCGCCGTCGGGCATGGCGTCGCGCGCGTTCACCGCCAGGTTGACCAGCACCTGCTCGAGCTGGCCCTGGTCGATCCGGACCGGCCAGAGGTCGGAGGCGCCCCGGCTCACGAGCTCGATGTCGGTGCGCAGCAGCCGCCGCAGCATCGCCTCGGTGGATCGGACGTGCGCGTCCACCCGGAGCACCACCGGCTCGACCACCTGCCGGCGGGCGAAGGCGAGGAGCTGGCGGGTGAGCGCCCCGCCGCGCCGGGCGACCGCCACGATCTCCTCCATGTCCCGGCGGGCCTGGCTCCCCGCGGGCAGGTCCGCCCGGGCCATGTCCGCGAAGCCGACGATGGCGGTGAGCACGTTGTTGAAGTCGTGCGCCACGCCGCCGGAGAGGCGGGCGATCGCCTCGAGCTTCTGGGACCGGACGAGCTGGGCCTGGGCGGCGCGCCGCGCCTCCATCTCCGCCGCCAGCGCGGCGTTGGCCCGGGTCAGCTCCGCGGCGGTGGCCTCGAGCTCGCGCTGCCTGACGACCGCGCCGGAGAAGGCCTCGGCCACGGTCAGCCCGAAGCGATCGAGGACGATCCCGAGGAGGGCGAGCACCGCCACCGAGCTGGCGAAGATCGAGGTCGGCGAGGCGGGGCTGTGGCTCGGGCCGAGGCCGCCGAGCAGGTGCAGGTCGCGGGCCCAGGCCACCGCCAGGAAGCCCGTGGCCGCGAGCAGGGAGGCCCAGAGGGCGCGCCGGCCGAGGACCAGCGCCACGAGCGAGAGGGGGAGGGCCAGGTTCCGGACCGCGTCGCGGGCGAAGGTCAGGCCGGCGAAGGCGGTGGCGGTCCCGAGGACGACCAGGTTCCCGCCCGCCAGGATCCAGGAGCCGAGGCGGAGCCGGCCGCGCCGTACCGCGGCGAGGGCGAAGAGGTTCAGCGCCGAGGAGGTCAGGTTGGAGAGGGTGGCGGGCCGAAGCGCGGGCGAGGCGCCGCCGATCAGCCGGGCCGCCTCGAGGCCGAGCATCGCCAGCGCCGCCACCAGGGCGAAGAGCTGGAGGACCACCGCGTGCTGGCGCTCCAGGTCGTCGGCGACCGGGACGCGCGCGAGCCACTCCTGGAACCGATCCAGCGTCCCTCTCACGGTTCGAGGTCTACCGGATAAGGTCGGGGCGGGGAGTCCCCCGGGCGGGGGATTGGCGCGCTCTGGCCCCTCGCCGCCGCCAGGGCGATCGCCGGCAGCTCCCGGAGCCGGCCGAGGGCCTCGAGCCGCACCAGCCGGGGCCCGATGCGCTGCACGGTCCGATGGCTCGGGAAGTAGACGGGCTTGAGGGGCGGCCGGGACGGCGCGCGGATCACCGCCTTCTCCACGCGCTCCAGCATGAGGGTGTTGTGGACGAACCCCCGACCGCTCTGCACGTCGGACAGCGTCGATCCCGGGTACGCCCCCCAGGGCGCCGTGCCGAAGCCGAAGGCGTAGCCGGCGTAGCAGTTGACCGAGACCGACCCGTAGCGGAGCCGCCGGATCGCCCGCTCCACCGCCCGCCCGAGCGTCGGATCGGCGAGGGTCGCCGGGTGGACCACCAGGTGCGCGCAGAGGGTGCCCCAGAGTCGCGCGTTCGCGAAGTCGACCGCCTCCTCCAGGAAAGCGAGCGGATCCTCGGACCCGACCGAGGTCTCGGAGAGGACCGGGCAGAAGCACTCCGACCCGAAGGCCGGGTCGCGGGCCTCCGGGTCGAGCCCCGGGACCAGGGCCCAGGGGAGGGCCTCGCCCGCCGGGCCGACCCGCCGGACCTCCGTCCGCCCATCGGTGAAGGAGCGGTAGCGGTCGCTCGCCCCCGGGTACCAGGGCGGCCGGGCCGGGGAGGCGGCGAGGCCGGCCTCGACCGCCCGGAGGAACGGCTCGCGGCGGCGCCAGCCGCGCGGAGTGACCAGCACGCGGGCGGCGGTGCAGTTGAAGGCGCCGTTGGTGGTGAGCATGCCGGCCACGCTCTCCGCCTGGACCCGCAGGGTGGCGTCGTCCCAGGGCCCGGGCACCACCAGCACCGGGGTGACGTTCCCGAGCTCGCTCGTCACCGGCTTCTCGAGGAGGGGGGCGCCGCGGGCCAGCCGGGCGGCGCGCTCGGGCCCGGGAGGCCCCCAGACCAGCGCCTCGTGGGTCCGGTCCGAGCCGGTGACGTGGACCTCGTCGATCCCGGCGTGGCCGGCCAGGTAGGCGCCCTCCTCCGCGCCCCCCTGCACCACCGCCAGGACCCCGCGGGCGATCGCCGCCGCGAAGGCGTCCTCCAGGATCGGGCCGAGGTAGGCGTTCACCGGGTTGAGCTTGAGCAGGCAGGCCTTGCCCTCGTTGAAGAGCTTGGCGGCCACGTCCGTGGGGGCGATGGCGTTCACGTTCCCCGCCCCGAGGATGAGCACCACGCGCCCGCCGTGGTCCGGGGCCTTGAAGAAGCGGGCCCGCGCCTCGCGCTCCGCCGCCGCGGTCACCCCCTCCTCGAAGTGGACCTCCCCGGACACGCCGGGGAAGAGGACCCGGTCGAGCGGCCGCGCAGGGAAGATCCGGGCCGAGAGGCGGCCGTCCTGCGTCTCCCCGAGCGGCCCGAGCGGCGGCTCCCCGCGGCGGGCGACGTGCTCCAGGGACCCGATCAGCTGCCGGAGGATCCGGGCGGTGATGAAGGGGCCCATCAGCCAGTCCTCGCCCGCCAGGGGATGGTCGAGGTCGGTCCCCTTGGCCTGGCAGGCCGCGCGCACCGCTCGCTCGGCCGTCCGCGCCACGCCTGCGAGCATCGAGCGGGCGAGCGCGATCCGCTCGGGGAGCGACGCCCGGGCCCAGCGGGGCGCCCCCTCGCGGAGGCGGTCGACGGCCTCGTCGAGGCGGCCCGGAGCGGTGGGGTCGGTGGCGGCGGTGGCGGGGGTCATGGGCGCCTCCCCGTATAGCGGACGCGGCCGGCGGCGCCCCGGTCACGCGAGGGGGGTGGGGTCGCCCTCGCACGCGCCGGACGGCCGCCCGAGACTCGGAACAGCGCGGCGATGCCGAAGCGCGCCCGGGCCCCGCGTAGCAGGGGAGTGACCCCGACGAGCTTCGCTCGGCGGGGAGGGGGCGAGGCGCAGCCCCCTCGAAGACCTGCCTGAACCGTGGCGCGATTCTAGACGCCGAAGGTGATCGAGAATCGCGAACCAGGGTTCAGGCGAGCTCGGCGCGGCGGAGGGTGGCGAGCGTGACCTCGGGGGGCGCGTTGATGCGGACGCGCAGCCCGGAGTTGCCGACCCCGCGGTTCACGTAGAGCTGCACCTCGCCCAGCTGGTAGCGGCCGCGCAGGTAAGGCTCGCCCGCCACGCCGGAGAGGAAGAGCGGGGTGAGGAGGGGGAGGTTGATCTGCCCGCCGTGCGTGTGGCCGGAGAGGCAGAGGAGGGGGCGGTCCAGGGCGCGGAGCCGGTCGGCGGTGCGGGGGCCGTGGGCGAGCACCAGCGGGCTCGAGCCGGGCCCGAGCCCGCTCAGGGCCCGGGGGACGTCCTCGCGCCCGGTGGCGTGATCGCCCACGCCCACGATCCGCAGGGGCGCGCCGCGCAGGGAGACGGTGGTCCAGGCGTTCTCCAGGACCTCGTAGCCGCTTCCCCGCAGGACGCGGGCCACGCCGCGCGGATCGACCCAGACGTCGTGGTTGCCGAGCACGGCCACCGTCGGCGCAGCCAGCCCGGCGACCAGCTCGCCCACCTCCCCCACGTCGCCCCGGCTGTGGCAGACGAAGTCGCCCGTGAGGACCACCAGGTCCGGGTGGAAGGCGTTCGCCTCCTCGATCGCCGCGCGGACGGTGGCCGAGGGGGTGCGCGCCCCCACGTGCAGGTCGGAGAGCTGCGCCACCCGGAGCCCGTCGTGGGCCGGGTCGAGGCCGGGCACGGCGAAGTCGAGCCGCTCGGCGACCGGCTGGGACGGGCCGGCCGCGGCCGAGGCGGCCGGCAGCGCCCCCGCCGCGCCCGCCGCGCCGAGCAGGACCACCCCTCTCGTGAACTCCCTGCGCCCGATCTTCCTCATGGCGTCCAGGGGCAGGAACCTACGGGAGGGCGGGGGGATTCCGCAAGAGGCCGGCCGGTTGACGGAGGCGCCACCCGATCGTACGAGAGAGGGAGGAGGCGCGATGGTCCGGCCGGGGGACAGGGCGCCGGCGCTCGAGGCGCGTGGCGTTTGCGGGCGCGGCGAGGAGATGGACGTGTCGCTCGCCAGCCTGGCCGGGCGGTGGGCGGTGGTCTTCTTCTACCCGCGCGACTTCACGGTCGTCTGCCCGACCGAGATCCTGGAGCTTTCCAAGCGCGCCCGCGAGCTGCGCGACCTGTCCGCCGAGGCGATCGCGATCTCGGTCGACGACGTGGAGACCCACCGCCGCTGGATCGCCGAGCGCCTGGGCGAGGTGGCCTTCCCCCTCGCCGCCGATCCGGATCGCGTCATCTCCCAAGCCTGGGGCGCGCTCCTCGAGGCGCAAGGCGTGGCCGGCCGGGCCACGTTCCTGGTCGACCCGCGGGGCGTCGTGCGCCACGCCTGCTACCACGACCTCGACGTGGGGCGATCGATCTCGGAGCTCCTGCGCGTGCTCGAGGCGCTCCAGACCGGGGAGAAGGCGCCGGCGGAGTGGAGACCGGGGACGCCTACCCTGGGCCGCTGACGCGCCCGAGGGGTCGGACCTCTGCGCGCCCTCAGCGGCCGCCGAGCAGGGACGAGGGCGGAACGCCGAGGGCCTTGGCCATCTTCTCGATCGTCTCCAGCGGTGGAGAGCGCTGGCCGCGCTCCAGCATCGAGACGTAGGAGACCGAGATCCCGACCTTGTCGGCGAGCGCCTTCTGCGAAAGCTTCTTCTTGGAGCGGAGGCGCCGCACGTTCCCCGCAAAACGTGTCAGGAGGTCCATGGCGCGAACGATAAGCAGGACCGCCCCGCCCGAGCATGGTCCTTTTCGGGGCGCCCCCCGCGCGTCAGTCTACGGACAGTGACGGCCGTTTTCGCCACGGTGGGTGATGGGACCCATGGCGCGCCGTGACATGCGGGTGACCCGCGGTGCGCATGCTCTCAACGTGCGCACCTCGATCGCCAGCCCCGTCCCGCCGCGGGAGAAGCCGCTCCTCCGAGGCGTCTCCCACGAGATCGCCGCCGCGTTCGCCCTGCTGGCCTGGATCGGGCTCGCCGCCGCGGCGCCCAGCTCCCGCGGCCGCACCGGCGCGATCGTCTACGGGGCGAGCCTCTTCACCCTCTTCGCCGTCAGCGCGCTCTACCACCGGCCCACCTGGGGCCCGGTGGCGCGCCTGCGGATGCGGCGGCTCGATCACTCCGCCATCTTCCTGCTCATCGCCGGGACGTACACGCCCTTTTGCCTCCTGCTCGGGGCGGCGGGGACACGGCTCCTGGTCGTGGTCTGGGCGGGCGCGCTCCTCGGGACGGTCCGGGCGGTGGCCTGGCCGCGCGCCCCGCGGGTGCTGGTCGCCTCCCTCTACGTGCTGCTCGGCTGGGCGGTGGTCCCGGTCCTGCCCGCCCTCGGCGCCCGGCTCGGGGCCTGGCCCCTGGCGCTGCTCGGGGCGGGCGGGATCGTCTACAGCCTGGGCGCGGCGGTGTACGCGGCCAGGCGCCCCGATCCGTTCCCGCGGGTGTTCGGGTACCACGAGGTCTTCCACGCGATGGTGATCGCCGCCGCGGCGCTCCACTTCGCGGCGGTGGCGCGGGCGGTGCTCTCGCTCGGGACCGCGGCCTAGATCCGCTCCGCCTTCACCTTCGCCGCCACCAGCAGGTGGAGGGCGAAGAGCGCGTCCTGCTCGGAGGCGGCGCCGTCCGGGCGGGTGGCGAGCCGCCCGAGGCGCAGGTACTCGCGCCCGTCGAGGCCGAGCAGGACCGCGCGTGCGGCGGGCTCGCTCTCGGGGGTGGAGAGGGCGGCGAGGATCTCCTCCACCGCCCGGGCGGCGAGCCGGATGGCCGGCGCGAAGGCCCGCTCCCGGATCGCCAGCTCGACCTCGGCCACCGCCGCCCCCTCCCCCGGGAAGAGGCGGGCGAAGGAGAGCCCGCCCACCTCGCGGCGAGGGAGGCCCCCGGCGGCCGGGGCCGGCTGCGGCGCCGGGGTCGGTGCGGGGCGAGGCGCGCCGGGCGCGTCGGCGGCGGCGGAGATCCGGGAGGCCAGCTCGGAACCCCCCGCCGAGAGATCCATCGGGCGGGCCGCCGCCGTGCGCGGCTGGCGCGCCTTGAGGTCGCGCACCACCAGCCGGGTGATGCCCTTGAGGGCGTCGAGGACGCCCTCGCCCCGGCTGGCCACGGTGGGAAACTCCGGGACGGCGTGCCGGTTGAGGCGGGCCCGCAGGGCTTCCACCGGGAGGACGCCCGGGAGGTCGCGCTTGTTCCACTGGATGACGAAGGGGAAGGTGGCCGGGTCCACCCCCATCTCCGCCAGGTTCGTCTCGAGGTTGGCCATCGACTCGAGGTTCGAGTCCATCGCCAGCGGCTGCGAGTCGGCGACGAACACCACCCCGTCCGCGCCGTTGAGGACGAGCTTGCGGGTGGCGTCGTAGAAGACCTGGCCCGGCACCGTATAGAGGTGGAGCCGGAGGGTGAGGCCGCGGACCTGCTCCACCTTGAGCGGCAGGTAGTCGAAGAAGAGGGTCCGGTCGCCCTCGGTGGAGAGGCTCACCAGCTCCCCCCGGGCGTTGCCCGCGGTGGCGTGCACGCGCTGGAGGCTGGTGGTCTTCCCGGAGAGCCCCGGGCCGTAATAGACGATCTTGGCCGAGATCTCCCGGGCGGCCGCGTTCACCGTCGACACCGCCGCATTCTAGCATCGGGGTCGACCCGGCCGGGCCTGCGCCCCGCGGCCGCACCCCCGCCTGGCGCGGCCGCTTCCGCGAGCCGCCTCCGCGGAGGAGACGGCGTGCCATGGAGGTGGGACAGCGGTTGCTGCGATGCGGCAAGACACCGCGGCGGCCCTGTGCTTCGCTCCCGGGCCCTTCTCCTGGCCAGGAGCGCCACCATGCCCGATCTCCTCACGACCGCGGGCTCCCGCGGCGACAGGCTCACGGTCCGCAGGCTCCTCGAGGCGCCGGTCCGCGACGATCCCGGGCAGGAGATCGTCTACCGCGACCAGCGCCGGCTCACCTACCGGGAGCTCCGCGAGCGGATCCACCGGCTGGCCGGGGCCCTCACCGCGCTCGGGGTCCGGCCGGGCGACACCGTGGCGGTGATGGACTACGACAGCCACCGCTACCTGGAGGCGTTCTTCGCCGTCCCGATGATGGGGGCGATCCTCCACACCGTGAACGTCCGGCTCTCCCCCGAGCAGATCCTCTACACCGTCGAGCACGCCGGCGACGACGTGATCCTCGCCCACGCCGACTTCCTGCCCATCCTCGAGCACGTCCGGGGACGCATCGATCCCGCCACCCGCTACGTGCTCCTCTCCGACGACGGCGCGTCCCCTGCCTCGCACGCGGTGGCCTTCGAGGGGGAGTACGAGGCCCTCCTCGCCGCCGCGCCGCCGCGCTTCGCCTTCCCCGACCTCCCCGAGGACACCCGCGCCACCACCTTCTACACCACCGGCACCACCGGGCTCCCCAAGGGCGTCTCCTTCACCCACCGCCAGCTGGTGCTCCACACCCTCGGGGTCCTCACCGCGCTCGCCACCGCCCCCCACGCCAGCTTCCGCCAGGGGGACGTGTACATGCCCATCACCCCCATGTTCCACGTGCACGCCTGGGGGCTCCCCTACGTCGCCACCGCGCTGGGCGTGAAGCAGGTCTACCCCGGCCGCTACGCCCCCGACGTGCTCCTCGGCCTGATCGCCCGGGAGGGCGTCACCTTCTCCCACTGCGTCCCCACCATCCTCCACATGCTCCTGCACACGCCGGCGAGCGGGCAGGTGGACCTCTCCGGCTGGAAGGTGCTGGTGGGCGGCGCGGCCATGGCCCGGCCGCTCGCCCTCGCCGCCCTCGGCCGCGGGATCGACGTGCTGACCGGCTACGGGATGAGCGAGACCTGCCCGGTCCTCACCATCGCCTTCCTCGAGCCGGCCGACCTCCGGCGGCCCCCCGAGGAGCAGGCCGAGCTCCGCTGCCGGACCGGCCGCACCCTGCCGCTGGTGGAGGTCCAGGTGGTGGACGAGGCGATGGCCGAGCGGCCGCGCGACGGGGCGAGCACCGGGGAGGTCGTGGTGCGCGCCCCCTGGCTCGCCGCCGGCTACGTGAAGGACCCGAAGGGCAGCGAGCGGCTCTGGGAGGGCGGCGCGCTTCACACCGGCGACGTCGCCTGGCGGGACGCGCGCGGCTACCTCAAGATCACCGACCGGATGAAGGACGTGATCAAGGTGGGCGGCGAGTGGGTCTCCTCGCTCGAGCTCGAGGACGTGATCGCCGCCCACCCGGCGGTGGCCGACGTGGCGGTGATCGGGGCGCCCGACGCGAAGTGGGGCGAGCGCCCGCTGGCGCTGGTCGTGCCCCGCCCCGGCCAGCCCGCCCCCACCCAGCGCGAGCTCCACCGCCACGTGAAGGCCCAGGTCGAGCAGGGGCACCTGGGGAAGCCCGCCCTCCTCATCGGGGTGAAGGCGGTCGAGGCGATCGACCGGACCAGCGTGGGCAAGGTGGACAAGCGGGCG
>DATKAL010000136.1:0-4722 GCA_035498135.1 Anaeromyxobacter sp. | reverse complement strand
CCGGGCGCGGGCGGCCTCCTCGGCCCGGACCCGGCCGAGGAGCGCGTCCCGCGCCGCCTCCGCCGCCGCCCGGGCCTCGGCGAGGATCCGGGCCGCCTCGCGCTCCCCCGCGGAGCGGACCTCCCGCACCTCGCGGGCGGCCTCCTCCTCGATGACGCGCAGGAGCTCGGCGTACCCCATGGGTCAGCGTCCGGTGAGGATGAGGACCGCCACCACGAACCCCAGGATCACCAGGGTCTCGGGGATCGCCAGCATGACGATGATCGCCCCGCGCACCTCGGGCTTCTCGGCCAGCGCGCCGGCGCCGGCCGAGCCGATGCGGGACTGGACCCAGGCCGTGGCGGTGGCCGAGATCCCGATGGCCAGGGCGGCGGCGAGCGCGACGAAGACTCTGTCCACGGGCTCCTCCTTCTCGCTGCGGGTCAGGCGAGCGCGAAGGGCCGGTAGGGCGCCCCTCCCGCGTCGTAGAACTTCTCGAAGAACTCCACGTAGTGCAGACGGAGCGCGGCCACGGTCGGGCTGATCAGCCCGAGGCTGAAGTTCACCGCGTGCAGCAGCACCCCGAGCGCGATCCCGGCCGCCGCGGGGCGGAGCTCGCCGGCGATGCCGTTGGCCACGTCGGCGAGCATCGCCGACGCGAGGCCGAGGGCCATGAGCCGGGAGTAGGAGAGGACGTTCCCGAGGCCGAGCACCAGGTCGAGCGCCGCCATGGGCCCCTCGGCGGCGATCGCCAGGACGAGCGCGGCGCCGCCGGTCACGGCCACCGGGCGCAGGACGGCGCGCGGGAGGACGCCGGCCAGGGCGAGCGCGGCGACCCCGGCGCCGAGCAGGAGGACGAGCTTCGCCGACCGGGCGAGCGCCTCGCGCCGGTGGCCGCCCGTGAGGGCGCTGGCCACCCCGAGCGCCATCCCGAGCAGGACGTGGGCGCCGCCCAGGGCGATCGCCGCCGCCAGGAGCCCGAGGACCGACCGCCGCCGATCGAGGAGGATCGGGTGGAGGCCGGCGTGGGCTCCGAGCTCGCCGAGGGCCTCGCCGAAGAGGACCCCGAAGGCGGCCGCGGAGACCGAGCACCAGAGCGCCACCCACGCCAGGTCGCGGCCGGCCGCCCCGCCCCAGCCGCGGCCCCGGGCGAGGAGGGCCGCCCCCACACCGACCGCCCCGAAGGCCAGGTCGCCCAGCACCAGCCCGAAGAAGAGGGGGAAGAAGACCGCCAGGAACGGCGTGGGATCGACCGAGCCGTAGCGCGGCAGGGGGACGAGGGCCAGCAGGCGCTCGAAGGGCCTCAGCCCGGAGCGGTTCCGGAGCACCACCGGGACCTCGCCCCACTCGGCGCGGTCCGGCGTCCGGGAGAACACCGACACCCGCGCGCCCAGCTCGGCCGCCGCCGCTCGCCGGAGCCCCTCCACCCGCTCCGCCGGCATGTACCCGGCCACCACGAAGGCGAAGCGGGTCTCGGCGCAGCGACGGGCGGCCTCGATCCGGCCGAGCTCCGCGAGGGCAGCGGCCCGCGCCGCCCGGAGGGCCGGCCGGTACGCCGAGGCGATCCGGGCGAGGGCGACGTCGAGCCCGGCGAGCTCCCGGGGGATCTCGCGCTCCCGCGCGGCGAGGTGGAGGAGGACCTCGACCAGCCGCTTCCCGGCGCAGGCGGCGGGGAGGTGGACCTCGTCCACCCCGCGCTCGAGGAGGAGCGCGGTGAGGGCCCGCCCGGCCGCCCGCGGGACCACCACCAGGACGCCGGTGCGCTCGGGATCGAGGGCCCGGGCCTTCACCTCGCAGTCGCCGCCCGAGAGGCGCCGCACCTCCCCCTCGAGGAGGGCGAGGGCTGCCGGATCGGTGCGGAGGACGAGGCCGTGCAGCTCGGGCTCCGCCTCGGGGGAGACCCCGTGCGCGAGCGGCGCCAGGGCCACCACCAGCCCGACGAAGCGCGCGGTGGCCTCGGCCTCCTCCCGGAGGGCGGCGCGCCGGGCCTCGAGGGAGACCAGCTCCTCCTCCAGGGCGACGAGCCGCTCCAGCAGCGCCGGGGAGCCGGGCGGCGGGAGGGGCTCGGGGCGGTCCGCCGGCCTGGCCGCGGGCAGGCGGTCCTCGATCGCGTCGAGCCGCCGGATCCCCTCCCCCAGGCGCGCCTCGAGCCCCGCCTCCTCGGAGGGCACCGGGGCCAGCGCCGCCCCTGGCGTGCGCAGCTCGAGGACCCCCTGCGCCTGCACGAAGGCGAGGACCTCGGGGAGCAGCTCCCGCGGGCCGAGGAGCTCGACCCTGGCCATGGGCAGGATCACGGCCCCTCCCCGAGCGCACGCGCCAGGGCCCGCTCGAGGGCGCGCGGGCGGTTGGCCCGGGCCCGGCGGGCGAGCTCGGCCAGCTCGACCTCCAGCGCGGCGCGCGCCGCCGCCAGCGCCCGGTCCTGCGCCTCGGCGGCCCGGGCACGCTCCGCCTCCGCCTGGCGCTCGGCCTCGACCCGGGCCGTGGCGGCCAGCGCCTCGGCCTCGCGGCGAGCGGCCTCGACGGCGGCGGCCGCGTCTCTCCGCGCCTCGGCGATCGCCCGCTCCAGGGAGGCTTCGTCCTCCTGGAGGCGCTCGACCGTGCCGCGCTCCCCGGTGCCTGCGGCAGCGTCCATCGCCGCTCCCCCTGCGTGCGGACGATCCGAGCAGACGACCGTCCGAGCCGGCAGGCAAGTCCCACTGGGTGCTTCCCGGTGGGTCTGCGCGAGGGTGACGCACCCGGCGGGGGCGACGGACGGTCGGTGCGGGCCGCCTCGAGGGGGCCACGGCGGGGGCGACGGAGGTCCAAGGGAATCCCCGGCGGCGCGGCAAGGCGGTGGCGTGTGGCATACTTGCCCGCCATGCCCGGGCTCGCTCGCCGTGCCTTCTCCGTCTCCATCTTCTGCCGGAACGCCGGCGCCGTCCTGCTCGTGCACCACCGGCGGCTCGACGCCTGGCTGCCCGTGGGCGGCGAGCTCGAGCCAGGCGAGACGCCCCTCGAGGCCGCGCGCCGCGAGCTGCGTGAGGAGACGGGGCTCCCGGGCCGGTTCGCCGGCGGGCTGGGCGTCGAGGGCACGCCCCCGGGGCTGATCGGCTACGAGGAGCACCCGGCCGGCTCGAAGGGGCTCCACCTCAACTTCGCCTTCGTCGCCGACGTCGAAACGCGGGCCCTCGACCGCTGCGAGGAGTGGGACGCGTCCCGCTGGGTGAGCGCGGAGGAGCTGGCGTCCGTCGCCTGTCCGGCGAACGTCCGTCAGCTCGCGCTCCTCGCGCTCCGGGCCCCGGCCGCCGCCTGAGGGAGGCCCGGCGGTGCCGGTCAGCCGAGGTACTTCGCCAGGATGGGGGCGAGCCGCTGGCGGGCCGTGGCCGAGATGCGGCTGCGATCGGACCAGATGGCGAGCGCGAGGGCCGACTGGCAGGGGCAGGCCTTCTCGATCGCCGCCACCTGCGGGATGGCCCGGCGGATGAGCTCCAGGGCGTTCTGCGTGGCCGCCTTCACGTTGGCGAGGATCTCCTCGATGACCTTCGCCTGGTCGAGGCTGGCCGGGTGCGGCTTCCAGCAGTCGTAGTCGGTGGGCAGGGCGACGAGCGCGTAGCAGATCTCCGCCTCCCGGGCGAGCTTCGCCTCGGGCATGGCGGTCATCCCGATGAGGGAGGCCCCCCAGCTCCGGTGGAGCTCGCTCTCGGCGCGGGTCGAGAACTGCGGCCCCTCCATGCAGACGTAGGTGCCGCCCTGGTGGATGCGGGTCGGGGAGCCGGTCCCCGCCTTGACCAGGACGTTGCGCAGCGTGGTGCAGAAGGGGGCCGCCAGCTCCACGTGGACGGCGAGGTCGTCGAAGAAGGTGCCGGCCCGCCGGAAGGTCCGGTCGATCACCTGGTCCGGGATGACCAGGTTGCGGGGGGCGACCTCCTCGCGGAGGCTCCCCACCGCGCCGCTCGCCAGGATGTGGGTGACGCCCAGCGACTTGAGGGCCCAGATGTTGGCCCGGTAGGGGACCGCCGAGGGGTTGAGGAGGTGCCCCTCCCCGTGGCGGGAGAGCAGGGCCACCGGGACCCCGGCCACCTCCCCGAGCGTGATGGGGCCGGAGGGCGCGCCGAAGGGTGTGGGGACCTCGCGGACCTCGCCGCCGGCGAGGGCCCCGAGGGCCTCCCCCAGCCCGGTCCCGCCGATGATGCCCACCATGGCCCTGGCCATCGCTCTCGCCTCCTGCCGCCGTCTCGCCGGAGCGGCGATCCTACGCCCCGCCGCCGACGGCGGCGACCGACGCCCGGAAAAGAAAAAGGCCCGCCAGCGGATGCTGGCGGGCCAAAAAGATGCGGCGGCGACCTACTCTCCCACACCGCTTCCGGTGCAGTACCATCGGCTCTGGTGGGCTTAACTTCCGTGTTCGGGATGGGAACGGGTGTGACCCCACCGATATAGCCACCGCAAACCTGACAAAGATCGAAAGGCCGAGGCCTTCCGACAACCATACGAAGGGTAAAGGAAGAACATCGCGCAGCGGGCCTCGACGGCCACGTCACGGAAGAATCTCGAGCTCGACCTCGAAACAGGTCGCCTACGACCTGAGAAGAGGGAGACCAAGCCGCACGCCCTATTAGTACCGGTCAGCTGAGCGCCTCACAGCGCGTACACCTCCGGCCTATCAACCTCGTCGTCTTCGAGGGGGCTTCAGGGGCTTGCGCCCGGGAGAAGTCGTCTTGAGGTTGGCTTCCCGCTTAGATGCTTTCAGCGGTTATCCGTTCC
>DATKAL010000135.1:0-2863 GCA_035498135.1 Anaeromyxobacter sp. | reverse complement strand
TCAAGCACACCCCTGCCCTGCCCCTCTTCGAGGAGGAGGACGTGCGGGAGGCGATGGCGCTGTTCCGGACGGTGCCCCTCGGCCGGCCCCAGGAGGTGAACCACGCGTTCTCGTTCACCTACCGCGACGCCGGGCATCTCCTGGGCGCGGCGTCGGCCGAGCTCACGGTCCGCGAGGGCGGGCGGGAGACCAAGGTCCTCTTCAGCGGCGACGTGGGCCGCTTCGGAGCGGTGCTCACGAAGGATCCGATGCTCGCGCCGGAGGCGGACTACCTGGTCGTGGAGAGCACCTACGGGAACCGCACCCACCCGGACCTCCCGGTCCTCGACCAGCTGGAGGGGGTGCTGAAGAAGACCTTCGCCCGGGGCGGCGTCCTCCTCGTCCCCGCCTTCGCGGTGGGCCGGGCCCAGCAGATGGTCTACCTCATGGACGAGCTGGTGACCGAGGGCCGCATCCGCGCCTTCCCCATCCACATCGACAGCCCGATGGCGATCGACGCCACGAGGATCTACGCCTCGTACCCCGAGTCCTCCAAGGTCGGCCTCAACAACATCGGCGGGCGGAGCCTCCTCCACGGGAAGTGGATCCACCTCCACCGGACCCGGGCCGAGTCGGAGGCCCTCAACACGATGAAGGGGCCGGCGGTGATCCTGTCCTCGAGCGGGATGCTCTCGGGTGGACGGATCCTCCACCACTGCCGGGTGCGCCTCCCCCACCCGGAGAACACGCTGCTGATCACCGGCTACCAGGCCGCGGACACCCTCGGCCGCGCCCTCCTCGACGGCGCCCACGTGGTGCGGATCCACAAGGGCGACGTGCCGGTCCTGGCCGAGATCCGGGACCTGAAGGGCCTCTCCGGCCACGCCGACGGGGGAGAGATGATGCGCTGGCTGTCCGCGGTGCGCAGTCCCCCCCGGGGTGTCTTCGTCACCCACGGGGAGAAGGACGCGGCGGAGGCCCTCGCGGCGAGGATCGCCCGGGAGCGCGGTTTCCCGGCCCGGGTTCCCGCGCTCGGTGAGGCCTTCGACCTCGCCCCCGGCGAGGGGGGCGCTCCCGGACCGGAGGTCCTGTGAACGAGACGCGGGCGAGCGCCTTCCTGATCGACATCGACGGGGTCGTGATGAAGGACGACCAGGCCCTGCCCGGGGCGAGGGAGCTCGTGACGTGGCTCCAGGAGTCCGGGCAGCGCTTCCTCTTCCTGACCAACTACCCCTCGCAGACCCCGGCCGACCTCGCGAGCCGCATGGCGGCCTCGGGCGTCGACGTGAGGCCGACGCACTTCTTCACCTCGGCCATGGCCACCGCCGAGTTCCTCGACAAGCAGGCGGGGACGCGGCGGAGCGCGTTCGTGGTCGGCGAGGGCGCCCTCGTCCACGAGCTCTACAAGATCGGGTTCACGATCTCCGACACCGAGGCCGACTTCGTGGTCCTCGGGGAGACCCGCCACTACAACTTCGAGATGATCCAGCGCGCCTCCGCTCTCATCCGGAGAGGCGCCCGCTTCGTGGCCACGAACCCCGACGTGGCCGGCCCGGCCGGGCGCCCGAGCTGCGGCGCCTTCGCCGCGCCCATCGAGCGGATGACCGGCCGCTCGCCCTTCTACGTGGGCAAGCCCTCCTCCTTCATGATGCGGGCGGGGCTGCGGCACATGGAGGCCCACTCGGCGGAGGCGTGCATGGTGGGGGACAACATGGAGACCGACATCATCGCCGGAGTGCAGACCGGCATGTCGACGGTGCTCGTCCTCACCGGCGTCTCGCAGGAGGCGGACCTCGACCGGTTCGCCCACCGCCCCGACCACGTCGTGAGGGACGCCTTCGCTCTCCGGGAGCTGCTGGAGAAGGGCGTTTAGGGAGCGACGCCGCCGGAGCCGTTCTTCACCGGGGGCCTTCGAGAGCCCTCACGCGCCCGCTCGTCCGGCGCGCGCTCGGGTGTCATGCCGGTAGGAAGACCCGCGTCTCGAGGGCCGCCCCGGGCAGGGGGGCGAAGCGGAGGAACCCGCCCATCTCGCGGACGAGGCGGTGGGCCTCGCCGAGCGGCCCGGTGTCGCCCCCCTTCAGGATCCGCTGCTGGTCCGCCTCGCCGAGGCCGGCCGTGTGGGTGAGGGCGATCATCAGGAAGTCGCGCTTGGCCTCCCGGCCGTCGCGGCCGCGGAGGAGGACGGGCTTCTTCTCGGCGCGCAGCACGATGCCTGAGGACGGGCTGACCGCCGCGGCCAGGCCCTGCAGGAGGCCGGCCAGGGCCTGGCGGAGCGCGGCCGGCGAGCAGCGCGGCAGGGCGGCGCCGCGCGCGATGCGGCTCTCCACACCGATCCCGCGGGCGGCGAGGGCGGAGCGGACGGCGGGCAGCACGTCGACCACCAGGCCGTCCAGGCTGGCCGGGGCGGCGGCCGCGGGGGGGGCGGGCGGATGGGCCGGGGCGGACGCGGGTTGCGCCGCGGGCACGGGCGCCGGAGGTGGCGGGGCGCCGCTGAGGCCGCGCGCTGGAGTGGGGGTGCTCTGCGGCGGAGCGGGGGCGCGGCCCTGACCGACGGTGCGGCCGGCGGCGGACTGGCCGAGCTCCTTCAGGAGGAGGTTGAGGCGTACGACCTCGCGCTCGATGGTGGTGGCGGCGCGGGCCGCGTCCACCCGTCCTCCGGCAATGAGCCCCGCCTGGGCCTGGACGATCGCGAGACCCTGGCTCACGTCGCGCACCACCTGGCCGAGCGCCTCGGCGAGCTCGATGTTCGAGCGGATCGCACGGTGGAGGAGCTCCTCCGAGACCGGGCTCACCTCCGGCCCGACCTGGCCGGGATAGGCGGGCTCCGCCCCTTCGGGCTGGGCGATCACCACACGGCGGGCGGACGGAGGGGCGGCGGTGGGCG
>DATKAL010000134.1:0-2762 GCA_035498135.1 Anaeromyxobacter sp. | reverse complement strand
CCGCGCGGCGGAGCGGCTCTTCACGGAGGCCGAGGAGCGCCGGGCCCGGGCCCGCCAGCTCCGGGCCGAGGCCGACGGGGCGGGGCGCGAGCTCGCCGAGGCCGCCGCCCGCCGGACCGCGCTCCTCGCCGAGGCGGGGGGGCGGTTCGAGTGCGCGGCGGGCGACGCCTTCCTCTACTGGCGGCACCAGGACGACAAGCGGGCCGCCTACGCGGTGGCCCTGGCCGACGACGCGCAGGGCGCCAACCTGGACGTGAAGGCGCTGGCCGTCTACACCGTCGGCCGGCCGCGCGGGGTGGCGTTCCTCGAGCCGGCGCGCGAGGGGCTGGCCCTGACCGTCGACGAGGGGGATCGCCGCTTCGAGGAGTACCTCCTCGGGCCCCGCCGGGGCGGGCTCCCGGCGCCGCCCGCCCCGCCCGCCCCCTCCGGTCGCCGCAAGCCATGAGCCTGGACAAGGTCGCCGCCCTCCGGCGCTCACCGCTCTTCGAGCTCCTCTCCCCAGCCGAGCTCGAGGTCCTCTCCGAGCTGTCGCGTCCGCGGCCCCTCGAGCCGGGCGAGGCGGTCTTCCACGCCGGCGAGCTGGGGGCCTCGCTCTTCGTCCTGGTGGAGGGCGAGGTGGAGGTGGTGGCCGACGGCCGCGGCCCGTCCGGGCAGGTGCTCTCGGTCCTCTCCGCCCCCGAGTCCTTCGGCGAGATGGCCCTGGTGGATCGCGAGATGCGCTCCGCCACGGTGCGGGCGCGGGGCCGGGCCCTGGCCCTCGAGCTCACCGCCGAGAACTTCGCCGCCTTCCGCAAGCGCTCGCGGGACGGGTTCACCTTCGTGGTCATCAACATCGCCCGGGTGCTCTCGGGCCGCCTGCGGGAGACCAGCCGGAAGCTCGTGGAGCGCTCCTAGGGATGCCCATGCACGCGATCCTCCTCGCCGTCGCCCTCGGGGCGAGCGCGCTCTCCAACTTCCCCCGCGAGGCGGGCGGCAAGGTCTCGCACCCCGCCATCGGCGTGACCCTGGGCGGCGCCCCGGCGGTGGTGGTCCCCGCCGGCGAGCTCCTCACCGCCTTCCGGGCCGACGGGAGCACGCCCAGCGGGTTTCCCGTGTCGCTCGGCGCGGAGGAGAGCGCAGCGGGTGGCGCCGCGGCCGCGGACATGGACGGCGACGGGCGGCCCGAGATCGCGGTGGTGACCACCGGCGGGAAGCTCTTCCTCTGGAGCGGCTCGGTCCTCCCCGGCTTCCCGGTCCAGCTCGGCGGCCGGGCCCGGGCGGGCGTCTCCTTCGGCGACGTGGACGGCGACGGCCGGCCCGAGCTCCTGGTGGGGGACGACCGGGGCCGGATCCACGCCTTCAAGCGGAACGGGCTCGAGGCGCGCGGGTTCCCGCTCAACGTCGGGCGCCCGGTGACGAGCACGATCTCGGTCTCCAACTTCGCCGGCGGCCGGTCGCTGGCGGTCGGCTGCGACGACGGGCGCGTGCACGTGCTCGACCCCGGCGGCCGGGAGCGGCCGGGGTTCCCGCTCGTCACCCACTTCTCCGTCACCGGCGCGCCGGTCTTCGTGGACCTGGACGACGACGGCGAGATGGACCTCCTCGTGGCGAGCCAGGACTTCAACCTCTACGCGGTCGACGCCAAGGGGGCCGCGCTCCCCGGCTTCCCGGTGGCGGCGAAGTACCGGCTCTACGAGGGGCCGGCGGTGGCCGATCTCGACGGGGACGGCCGCCTCGACGTCGTCTTCGCCTCCGCGGACGGGACCGTCTACGCGGTCGACCGGACCGGCGTCACCCTCCCCGGGTTCCCGGTCAGGGCCGGGGGGCGGCTCTTCGGCGGCCCGGCCATCGGCGACCTCGACCGCGACGGGGGCCTGGACGTGGTGGTCGCCTCCGCGGACGGGACGCTCTACGCCTTCTCGCACACCGGCAAGCCGCTCACCGGCTTCCCCGCCGCGCTCGGCGGCATCGGGGAGGTCACCGCCAGCCCGCTCCTCTACGACCTCGCCCAGGACGGCACCCTCTCCGCCTTCGTCGGCCTGCCGGGCGGCGATCTGCAGGCGCTGCGCGCTCCCCGGCTCGGCACGGCGACGGCGCTCGCCCCCTGGCCCGCCCCGGGGCGGGATCCGGGGCACGGGGGCCGCTTCGGCCCGAACCCCCCCACCTACAAGGCGCTCAAGCTCGAGCCCGGCCAGCCGCGGGTCGCCGACGCCCTCAAGGCGAGCTGGCGCGCCATCTGGCTCGACGCCGCCGGGAACGAGGCGATCCCCACCCCGCGCATCCAGTGGCTCCGGGACGGCAAGCCGGTGGCCGCCCTGGATGGCAGGCGGGAGCTGCCGGCCGGCACCGCGCGCCGCGGGGAGACCTGGCGCTTCGTGCTCACCGGCCCGGGCGGCGGGTCGGTGGAGGGCCCCTCGGTCCGGGTCCTCGACACCGCCCCCGGCGCCCCGCAGGTCGCCATCGAGCCGGCCGAGCCGGGCCGGGCCGCGCCCGCCCGGGTGGTGGTGACCCGCCAGGCGGTCGACGCCGACGGCGACGCGCTCCAGTACCGGATCCGCTGGCTCCTCGACGGGGTGGACACCGGGGTCCAGGGCGAGACCTTCCCCGGCGACCGGATGCGCAAGGGGGCGCTCCTCACCGCGCGCGTGGTGGCGAGCGACGGGGAGCTGGAGGGCCCGGCCGGCCTGGCGCAGGCGCGGGTGGCGGACACGCGCCCCGGGCCCCTCGCCATCGCCCTCGAGCCGCCCCAGCCGCGGCGCGCCGATCCGGTGCGGACCCGGGTG
>DATKAL010000133.1:0-9284 GCA_035498135.1 Anaeromyxobacter sp. | reverse complement strand
GACCCGGGTGACCCAGCCTGCCACCGACGCCGACGGCGACCCGCTCACCTACCGCTACCGCTGGTCGGTGGCCGGCAAGCCCCTGAACCTCGCGCTCGAGGCGGCCGAGCTCCCCGCCGGCCTGGCGCGCAAGCACCAGGTGGTGGCGGTGGAGGCGGTCGCCTTCGACGGGGCCAAGGAGGGCCCGCCCGCCGCCGCCGAGCTGGAGGTGCGAAACACCCCGCCCACCGCCCCGCAGGTGGTGATCCTGCCGGCCCGCCCGAGGAAGGGCGACGCGCTCCGGGCGGTCCTGGTCGCCCCGGCGCAGGACCCGGACCAGGATCCGATCACCTACCGCTACGCCTGGCGCAAGAACGGCGGTCCGGTGCCGGTGAGCGCCGACGGCCGCGAGGTGGCGGGGAGCGAGGTGGCCCGGGGCGACCGCTTCGAGGTGACGGTGGTGGCGAACGACGGCGAGGCGGACGGCCCGCCCGCCACGGCGACGGTGCAGGCCGTGAACACGCCCCCCACGCCGCCCCGGATCGCCATCACGCCGCGCTGGCCCAGGGGCGGCGAGCCCCTCAAGGTCGTGATCGAGGAGCCGGCCAAGGACCGGGACGGCGATCCGGTGTCCCTCCTCATCGCCTGGTCGCGCGAGGGGCGGTCCATCAACGCGACCGGCGACGCCCTCCCGGCCGCCGAGTTCCGCAAGCACGAGCGCATCCGGGTGGTGGTGACGCCCCACGACGCCGAGGAGGCCGGTGAGCCGGTGGCCTTCGAGGTGGCGGTCGAGGACGCCCCCCCGACCGCGCCGGTGGTGGGCTTCTCCTCCGAGCGGCCCACCGTCGCGGCCCCGCTCGCGGCGGTGATCCGGACCCCGGCCCGCGACCCGGACGGCGACGCGATCCGCTACCGGTACCGCTGGCTGCGCGACGGCACGCCGGTGGCCCTCTCCGACGGGAGCGCGGCCTCCGCCCAGCCGCCCTACTGGACGGCGGCCTCCGAGGTCCCGGCCGGCCAGCTCAAGAAGGGGCAGCGCTGGGAGGTCGAGGTCCAGGCCGGCGACGGCGAGCTCTTCGGCCCGGTGGCCCGCGCCGCCGCGATCATCGCCAACAGCCCGCCCCCGGCCCCGAGGCTGGCCTTCGTCCCGGTCCGGCCGCGGCGCGTGGACGGGCTCGCCCTCTCGATCCAGCAGCCCCCCGACCCCGACGGCGACCTGCTCACCTACCGCTACGCCTGGACCCGCAACGGGGCGCCCTACGCCGCCCCGCCCGACCAGGCCCAGATCCCGCGCGACCTCCCGCGCAAGGGCGAGCGCTGGGCGGTGCAGGTGATCGCCAGCGACGGCGAGGCGGACAGCCCGCCGGCCCGGCTCGAGACCGTGATCGCCGACACCGCCCCCGGGGCCACCGGTGTCGCGCTCTGCGACGGCCCGGTCCCGGCCGGCACCGTGCTCGAGGCCCGCCTCACCTCCACCTCGACCGACGCGGACGGCGATCCGGTCGGCTACCGCTACGCCTGGCAGGTGAACGGCCGGTCCGTCTCCTCGGCGGCAGGCCAGACCCGGCTCGCCGCTCCGTCGCTGCGCAAGCACGACCTGGTGCGGGTCGAGGTCACCCCCACCGACGGCGAGCTGGCCGGCCCCATCGCCGCCGCCGAGTGCGCGGTCGACAACACCCCCCCGGGCGCCCCCACCGTCGCCCTCGAGCCGGCCGAGCCCAGCGCCCGCAGCGGCGTGCAGCTCGTGGTCCGCAAGCCCTCCCAGGATCGCGACGGCGACGCGGTCACCTACCGGATCAACTGGTTCCGGAACGGCCTGCCCGCCCCCTACGAGGGCGCGTACATCCCCGCCGGCGTGCTCCACCACGGCGAGCTCTGGACGGCGGAGGTGACCCCGTTCGACGGCGAGGACGCCGGGCAGCCGGTGGTGGCCTCCGCGGTGGTGAAGAACACGCCCCCGGCCATCCCCTCGGTGCTGCTCCAGCCCGAGGCGCCGACGGTCGGCCAGGCGCTCGCCTGCGACGTCCAGGTGCCGCAGCGCGACGTCGACCAGGAGCCGATCTCGGTCCGCTACCGCTGGTACCGGAACGACAGGCTCGAGCCGCTCTCCGAGGGCAGCCCGGCGATCCCCGAGGGCGTGGTCCGCCGCGGCGAGCGGTGGCGCTGCGAGGCCTGGGCGAACGACGGCTTCGCCGACAGCCCGAGGGCGGTGGCCGAGGTGACCATCCGCAACTCGCCCCCCAGCGCACCGGCGGTGGTGATCGAGCCGGAGCGCCCGCGCAAGACCGACGACCTGCTCTGCCGGGTGGCCACCCTGTCGGCCGATCCGGACGGCGACCCCGTCAGCTACGCCTACGCCTGGTGGAGGAACGAGCGGCCGATGCCGGCCGGGCCGGAGCCGGCCCGGATGGAGGCGAGCCGGATCGCCAAGGGCGACCGCTGGCGCTGTGCGGTGACCCCGAGCGATGGGACGGCGGCGGGTCCGGCCGGGAGCGGGGAGCGCCTGGTCCTCAACAGCCCGCCCGGCCCGGCGCGCATCCGGCTCGAGCCCGAGGCGCCCCGAGCGGGGCAAGTGATCCGCTGCATGATCAGCGGGAAGAGCGAGGACGTCGACGGAGACGCGGTGCGCTACCGGTTTGCCTGGCTGCGCGACGGGGTGCAGCAACCGTTCGCCGAGTCGGCCCAGGAGGTGCCGCAACGGCTCGTCAAGGCGGGCGATCGCTGGCGGTGCCAGGTCACCCCGACGGACGGGTCGGACGACGGGCCGGCCTCGGGCAGCGAGGAGGCCCTGGTCCTTCCTTCGGGTGAGGACGCGGCCGCTCTTCGGGCTCCTTGACCAGGGTTCGTGGGAGGGGGGAGTCGGTTGACGGCCCTCGACCAAGACGGGTATTCTCGGCGGGATTTTCGGGCTTTTTGCCCGGGTGGGGTCTCCCTTTGAGCCAGAAAGCCACGCTCCTCCTCGCCGTCTGCGCCGTCCTCGCCCGTCCCGTCTGGGCCCAGAACGGCGCCCCCAAGGCGACCGGCCTGTCCGACGCCGAGAAGCTCGAGAAGTCGGCCGAGCAGGTCGCCCGGATGAAGGCCGACCTCCGCGCGGTGCTGACCCGCGTCGAGGAGGCCCGGGCCGAGAAGGACGTGGTCAAGCTCAACTGCGTGAACGAGAAGCTCACGCAGGTGAAGGGGCTCCTCAAGGTGGCCGAGCAGGCCGACGTCGCCCTCCACGAGGCGGTCGCCAACCGGGACCCGGGGGCCGACGCCGAGTACTCCAAGATCGCCATCGCCCGGTCCAAGATCGGCGTGCTCAAGGGCGAGGCCGACCAGTGCATCGGCCAGCTCGCCTACGTGGTGGACGAGCGGACCACCGTCGAGGTGCAGCAGCCGGATGGCCTGCCGGGCCAGGACGTGACCCGGCGCCGGCCGCCGGACTCCCCCGGCTTCAGCGCGCCGCCGCCGATCGTGCGGCCGCCGCCGGCGAGCAAGTACCACTGATGGAGCCCCGGCGACGGGGGCGGCAGGGGCGAGGCCCCGGTCGCGAGGAGATGGGGGATCGCGCCGCGCGCCCCCTGGCCGGGCGGAGCCGATTCGTCTTCAGCGAGGGGAACGTGAAGGACATGTCGACCGGAGTCAGAGTGACGGGAGTGGTGCTGGCCGCGCTGGTGCTCGGCCTCGCCACCTCGGCGTTCGCGGCCGCCGGCGACGGCGTGCGCCTGGGCGGCAGCGAGGGGCGGCTGCACCCCTACCTCGACCTGGAGGGGCGCTATGACTCGAACGTCATCTACGAGTCGCCCGGCCAGTCCAAGTCCGACTACATCCTCCACTTCCGGCCGGGCGTGAACCTGGCCGTCCCCGGCGACACCACCGAGGTGAAGCTGGACGCCGCCCTCGACTGGGCGCAGTACCTCCAGAACACCAGCCTCTCCCGCCTCTACGCCCAGGCCACCCTGGGGGTGGGCGTGAACAAGAAGGGGATCGTGGGCCTCGAGCTCGACGACTCCTTCGTCCGGGGCAACACCACCTCGACCTTCACCCTCGGGCAGGCGGTGATCTCGAACCTCAACACCCTCACCCTCGGGGTGCCCTGGCGCCCGGGCGGGGGCGCCATGACCGTCTCGGCCCTCGGCAGCTGGCGGGTCGAGTCGTTCGAGCCCTACTTCTCGGGGAGCATCTGCGAGTCGGCCTTCATCGGCCCGGCCTGCGACTCCACCACCCTCGCCAAGCTCGGCTACAACGAGCTCCAGGGCGGCGCGGAGCTGCGCTGGCGGTTCCTCCCCAAGACCGCGTACATCCTCGAGGGGAGCTACTTCGACCGGATCCCGGACGACAAGAACTACTCGGCGCCCGCCTCGGGCGTTCGCTTCGACACCGGGGCGGCCGGGCTCATCACCTCCAAGCTCGCCGGGACGCTCAAGGCCGGCTACGGCAGCACGGTGGGCAGCACCGCCGCGAAGTTCGGGACCTGGCTCGCCAACGTCGAGCTCGAGTGGATCCCCTCCGAGCTCGGGAGCCTGAAGGTCGGCTACGTGCACGACCTCGGCATCGACGCCGGGTCGACGGTGATCGAGAACGTGCTCTACCAGGTGGGGCGGGCGTACCTGTCGGGCAAGTGGCTGGTCGGGGCGCGCTACGCGCTCCACCTGGAGGGCGGCTGGGAGGAGCGCTCCTACCAGGCGGCCTCGGCCACCTCCACCCTCTGGCGGATCGAGCCGGGCGTGGAGGTGTCGCTGACCCGCTGGGCGCGGATCATGCTCGCCTACGCCTACACCGACCGGACCTCGAAGAACCTCGAGCAGATCCTGGCCAGCCCCGAGAGCCTGCCCGGCTACAACTACAAGAAGAGCGAGCTCTGGCTCCGGGCGAGCCTGTCCTACTGAACAGCCGGGTCCCCTGCGCCGCCGCGAGCGGCTGCGCCGCTTCCGCGGCGGCGTCCCGGCGCGCTCGCCTCGCTCGCCTGCTCCCGTGACTCCCTCCGTTGACCTCGGGGCCGGGGTCCGGTAGGACGGACCCCGCCGTGTCCCGTCCCCACCGCTCCTCCGCCGTGCGCCGCCTCCTCCTCGCCCTCGCCGCCCTCTCGGCCGCGGCCTGCGAGTCCCCCCGCTCGGCCGCGCCGCCTCCGCAGGTCGCCCCGCTCTCCGGGCCGGCGATCGCCTCCACCCTCGGCCCGGGCGACGTCTTCGAGGTCCGGGTCTTCCAGGAGCCGGAGCTCTCGGGCTTCTACCAGGTCGGCCCCCAGGGCGACATCATCTTCCCCCTCTGCAAGCGGGTGGTGGTGGGCGGCCTCACCGCCAACGGAGCCGCCGAGAAGATCCGCGCCTGCCTCTCCGAGGGCTTCATGCGGGACCCGCAGGTCTCGGTCCTGGTGAAGGAGTACAACTCGAAGAAGGTCTTCGTCTTCGGCGAGGTCCAGAAGCCCGGGACCTTCGCCTTCGAGGACGGGATGTCGATCGTCCAGGCGGTCACCCTGGCGGGCGGGTTCACCCGCAGCGCGGCGCAGAACTCCACCTCGGTCACCCGCCGGGTGAACGGCGTCGAGGTGAAGATCAAGGTGAACGTCCAGGACATCGCCCTCGGCAAGGCGTCCAACTTCACCCTCGAGCCGGGGGACATCGTCTTCGTCCCCGAGTCCCTGTTCTAGGGCGCCCGGCGCCCGTCCCGGGAGCCGCCCGCCGGGGCGGCGCGCGCGCGGGCACCCCGGAGGATCCTTGGCCTCCGCCCTCGACCGCCTCTCCGCCGCCGTCGTCCGCTGCCGCGCCTGCCCGCGGCTCGTCGCCTGGCGCGAGGAGGTGGCCCGGGTGAGGCGGCGCGCCTACCGCGAGCAGCGCTACTGGGGCCGCCCGGTGCCGGGCTTCGGCGACCCGGCCGCCCGCCTGATCCTCGTCGGCCTCGCCCCTGGGGCGCACGGCGCGAACCGCACCGGCCGCATGTTCACCGGCGACCGCTCCGGCGCCTTCCTCTACGCCGCCCTTCACCGGGCCGGGCTGGCGAGCCAGCCGGTCTCCCATTCCCGCGACGACGGGCTCCGGCTCGAGGGCGCCTGGATCACCGCCGCCTGCCGCTGCGCTCCGCCCGGGAACGCGCCCACCCCCGCCGAGCTCGAGCGGTGCGCGCCCTTCCTCGCCCGCGAGCTCGGCCTCCTCGGCGAGGCCCGGGTCTGGGTGGCGCTCGGCGCGGTCGCCTGGGCCGCCGCCCTGAAGGAGCTGGCGCGGGCCGGCCACCCGCTCCCCCGGCCGCGCCCGCGCTTCGGGCACGGCGCCGAGCTCCGCCTCGAGGGGGGGCCCGCGCTCCTCGGCTGCTACCACCCCTCCCAGCAGAACACCCAGACCGGCCGGCTCACCCCGGCGATGCTCGACGCCGTCCTCGCCCGCGCCCGGGCGCTGGCCGGGTAGCCGGGCCCCGGGCCGCGGGCCGGCCGCTCGGGACGCGGCGCGACCCCGGGCCGGGCAGGGCGACCGTCCATCCGCGCGTCCCGGCTGCGCCCGGCCAGCGGCACGGTGCCTGCTGAACGCTCGTGCATGCTCGTGCGCGTCCGGTCCGGCGCCGTCCTCGGCGTGAACGCCATCCCCGTCGACGTGGAGGTGGACTCCTCCCTGGGGATGCCCGGCACGCACCTGGTCGGGTTGGCGAGCTGCGCCGTGCAGGAGGCGAAGGTCCGGGTCCTGGCGGCGATCCGGAACCTCGACGTGAAGCTCCCTTCGAAGCGGGTCACCATCAACCTCGCCCCGGGCGACCTGCGCAAGGAGGGGACCGGCTTCGACCTGCCCATCGCCGTGGCGCTCCTGGCGGCCACCGGGGAGCTGCCCCCGGAGCGGCTCGAGGGGCTCCAGCTGGTGGGCGAGCTCGCCCTCTCCGGCGAGCTGAAGCCGGTGCGAGGGGTCCTCCCGCTCGCCATCGAGGCCAGGCGAGCCGGGGCGCGCGGCCTGGTGGTCCCGCAGGCGAACGCCCTCGAGGCGACGGTGGTGGACGGGCTCCGGATCGTCGCCGCGAGCCACCTCGGGGAGGTGGTGGGCTGGCTCGCGGGCCGGGTGGCGCTCCCCTTTCGCCCGGTGCCGGTGCCGCCCCCGGCCGATCCCGGGGCGGAGCTCGACCTCGCCGACGTGCTGGGGCAGGAGGTCGGCAAGCGCGCCCTGGAGGTGGCGGCGGCGGGCGGCCACAACCTCCTGCTCTTCGGGCCGCCCGGCAGCGGGAAGACCATGCTCGCCCGCCGCCTGCCCGGGGTCCTGCCCCCCTTCACCTTCGAGGAGGCGCTCGAGGCGACCGTGGTCCACAGCGTCGCCGGGCTGACCCGCCACCGGGGGCTGCTCCTCGAGCGCCCCTTCCGCGCCCCGCACCACTCGATCTCCGACGCGGGGCTGGTGGGCGGGACGAGCAACCCCCGCCCGGGCGAGATCTCGCTCGCCCACCACGGGATCCTCTTCCTCGACGAGCTGCCCGAGTTCCGGCGCCACGTCCTCGAGGCGCTCCGCCAGCCCCTGGAGGACGGCGAGGTGGCGCTCGCCCGGGCCGGCCGGAGCGTGACCTACCCGTCCCAGGTGATGCTGGTCGCGGCCATGTACCCCTGCCCCTGCGGCCACCACGGCGACCGGACCCGCTCCTGCCGCTGCACCGCCCACGAGCTCGTGAAGTACCGTCGCCGGGTCTCCGGCCCCCTCCTCGATCGCATCGACCTCCAGGTGGACGTCCCGGCGGTCCCCCCGGCGCTCCTCGGCGCGGGCGCGACCGGGCCCTCGTCATCGGAGGTGCGGGCGCGGGTGGCGGCGGCCCGCGAGCGGCAGGCGGCCCGGGCCGGCCCGCGCGTGGCGCGCTGCAACGCCCGGCTCAAGGGGGCGGCCCTTCGCCGCCTGTGCGCGCTCGACGCGGCGGGCGCCCAGCTCCTCGCCCAGGCGGTGACCCGGCTCGGGCTCTCCGCCCGGGCTCACGACAAGGTCCTCCGGGTCGCCAGGACCATCGCCGACCTGGCCGGCGAGGAGGGCGTACGCGCCCCCCACGTGGCCGAGGCGATCCAGTACCGGGCCCTCGACCGGCCCCTCACCTGAACCCGCCGCCCGCTCGGGCGGCCAGCCCCCGCCCCGGCGGGAGAAGACGAGGAAGACGTGACGAAGCTCAGCGAGAAGATGAAGGCGCTCGGCCAGGCGCTGGCCGGGATCGAGAAGCAGTTCGGGAAGGGGAGCATCATGAGACTCGGCGACGGCGCCGAGCCCGCCCCGGTCTCGGTGGTGCCGAGCGGCTCCATCGGCCTCGACGCCGCCCTCGGGGTGGGCGGGCTGCCGCGGGGACGGGTGGTGGAGATCTACGGGCCCGAGTCCTCGGGCAAGACCACCCTCGCCCTGCACGCCATCGCCGAGGCGCAGCGGGCGGGCGGGGTGGCGGCCTTCATCGACGCGGAGCACGCGCTCGACGTCGGCTACGCGCGGAAGCTGGGGGTGAGCCTGGGGGACCTCCTGGTGTCCCAGCCCGACACCGGCGAGCAGGCCCTCGAGATCGCCGAGCAGCTGGTCCGCTCGGGGGCCTGCGACCTGATCGTGGTGGACTCGGTGGCCGCCCTGGTCCCCAAGGCGGAGATCGAGGGGGAGATGGGAGACGCGCACATGGGGATCCAGGCCCGTCTCATGAGCCAGGCCCTGCGCAAGCTCACCGCCGTGGTGTCCCGCAACCAGGCGCTCGTCGTCTTCATCAACCAGATCCGGATGAAGATCGGGGTGGTCTTCGGGAACCCGGAGACCACCACCGGCGGCCACGCCCTGAAGTTCTACGCCTCGGTCCGGCTCGACATCCGCCGGGTGGGCCAGGTGAAGGAGGGCGACGCGGTGGTGGGGAGCCGGACCCGGGTGAAGGTGGTGAAGAACAAGGTCGCCCCGCCGTTCCGCGAGGCGGAGTTCGACATCCGCTACGGGGTGGGGGTGGATCGGTACGCCGAGGCGATCGACCTGGGCGTGGAGCGCGGGCTGGTGGAGAAGTCGGGCGCCTTCCTCTCGCTGGACGGGGAGCGGATCGGGCAGGGACGCGAGCGGGCGATGGAGTGGCTCAAGGCGAACCCGCAGGCGACGGAGCGGCTGGTGGCGCGGCTCCGCGAGCCGTCGGTCGCGTCCCCCGCGCCGGCGGTGGCCGTGGCCGAGGCGGGGTGAGCGGGCGCCGCCGGACGCCCGTCGCGAGGGGCGCGCCGAGGTCGCCTCGGGACGGCGCCCGGCCCCGCGCCCGGGGCCCGCGGTTCCGCGGTTCCGCGGTCCCGCACGCTCGGCACACGCCGCTGCCGCCCCGCGGGCGCGGCACACGCTCTTGCCCACCCGCTCCGGGACCTCCCCGGCGCGGGCAGG
>DATKAL010000132.1:0-4888 GCA_035498135.1 Anaeromyxobacter sp. | reverse complement strand
CCTCGCCCTGGTCACCGCCGCCTGGCTCGGCCGGGCCTGGCGCTCCGGGATCGACCTGCGCGGGCTGCTCGCCGGCCCCGAGGCGCAGGCGCGAGCCGCGCTCCTCGGGCTGCGGACGGCCCGCCTGGAGGGGCTGGCGGGGGTGGGCGCCGCCCAGCTCGCTCGCCTCCGCCTGGCCGAGCTCCAGGTCTCGGCGGCCGGCGGCGAGGCGCGGGCCCTGGCGGTGGCCGAGGCGGAGGGGACGGTGGACTGGCCCGGCGGCCGGGCGGCGCTCTCCTCCGTGGGGCGGGAGGCGATCACCCTCCGACCCTGCGGGCTGGGGCGCTGGTGCCCGGCGGGCCCGCCGCTCCCCGCCCTGGCCGGCGTCCTCGAGGTCCTCCTGCGGCGGGCCCTCGCCTTCGAGCGGCGCGACCCGGCCGGCTACGCCCTCCTGATCTCGGACGCCTACGCCGGCCCCGGCGGCAAGGCGGCCCTCCTCTCGCGCCTGGCGGAGGACCTGGGCCGCGCGCCCCCCGCCGCGCTCCGGATCCTGGGCTGGCAGATCCGGGTGGAGCGGGACCGGGCGGTGGTGGGGGAGGACTACGAGCTCGCGCTCGGCGGCGCCGCCCCGGCCCGGCTGCGGGCCCGCTTCGCGCTCACCCGCGAAGGCGAACGCTGGCTCATCGTGGACGGGCTGTAGGTGTACACTCCGGCGACCGGGAGGACGGACATGGACGAGACCCTGAAGCAGGCCTTCGCGCTCGGCCAGGGCTACTACCTGAAGAAGGAGTACGGGCTGGCCGAGCAGTACCTGACCCAGGTCGTCGAGCAGAACCAGTCGTTCGCCGACGTCTACAACATGCTCGGGGTCATCTACCACGACCAGGGCCAGTACCAGAAGGCGCTCCGGGCCTTCGAGGCCGCCCTCCGCATCAACCCCGGGTACACCGACGCCGCCCTGAACCTCGCCGTCACCTACAACGACACCGGCAAGTACAAGGAGGCGCAGGAGACCTACCGGCACGCCCTCTCCCGCTCCGGGGCCTCCCTGGGGAAGCTCGACCGGTTCGTCCAGGGCAAGCTCGCCAACATGTACGCCGACATCGGCGACGTCTACCTCTCCTCCGGCATGTACCAGGAGGCGATCGCCGAGTACCGCCGCGCGCTCGCCCTCGGCCCGGCCTTCGTCGACCTGCGGGCCAAGCTGGCCGGGGCGCTGCGGGACGCCGGGGAGCGGGACGGGGCGATCGCGGAGTACGAGGAGGTGGTCCGCCAGAGCCCCACCTTCGTGCCCGCCCGCCTGAACCTCGGGCTCTGCCTGTACGCGGCCGGCCGGAAGGACGAGGCGCTGAAGCACTGGAAGACGGTCCTCGAGATCTCTCCCGGCAACCGGAACGCCGAGATGTACCTGCAGCTCTCCGGCGTGCCGGCGTGACCTCCCCCCCGCCTCGCCGTTGCCCGGGGCCCGGGCGGGCGGTATGGGCCTCCCGATGAGCGAGCAGGAGAAGACCGTCCGGCTGACCAGCCTGAGCCACGGGGCGGGTTGAGCCTGCAAGATCCGCCCGGCGGATCTGGCGCAGGTCCTGCGCCGCCTCCCGGCCGTGCACGACCCGCGCGCGCTCGTCGGCACCGAGACGCGCGACGACGCGGCCGTGTACGCGCTCGGGCCGGACCAGGCGGTGGTCGAGACGGTGGACTTCTTCACCCCCGTGGTCGACGACCCGTACTGGTTCGGGCGGATCGCCGCCGCCAACGCCTTCTCCGACGTCTGGGCGATGGGGGCCACCCCGCTCTTCGCCCTCAACCTGGTCTGCTGGCCGGTGAAGACCCTCTCCACGGAGCTGCTGGGCGAGGTGCTCCGGGGCGGCGCCGAGACCGCGCGGCTCGCGGGCGCCTCCATCCTCGGCGGCCACAGCATCGACGATCCGGAGCCCAAGTACGGGATGGCGGTGACCGGGATCGTCCACCCCGACCGGATCCTCCGCAACGTGGGGGCGCGCCCCGGCGACCGGCTCCTCCTCACCAAGCCGCTCGGCGCCGGGATCGCCACCACCGCCATCAAGCGCGGGATCGCCCCGCCGGCCCTGATCGACCGGGTGGTGGAGGTGATGAGCGCCCTCAACCGGGCGGCCGGGGAGGCCCTCGCCCGGAGCGGCGCGGTCCACGCCCTCACCGACGTGACCGGCTTCGGCCTCCTCGGCCACGCCTGGGAGATGGCGGAGGGCTCGGCGGTGGCGCTCCGGCTCCGGGCGGCGGCGGTCCCGGTGCTCGAGGGGATCCTCGAGCTCGCCGCCCGCGACGTGGTGCCGGGCGGCTCGAAGGCCAATCTGGCCTGGGTCGAGCCGCACGTCCGGCTCGGCCCCGGGATCGCCGCCCCCCTCCCCATCGTCCTCGCCGACGCCCAGACCAACGGCGGGCTGCTCGCGGCCGTGGACGGGGCGCGGGCCGGGGCGGTCGTGGCGGCGGTGCGGGCGGTGGGGGCGGAGGCGGTGGAGGTGGGAGAGGTGCTCCCCGGCGATCCCCCGCGGATCGAGGTCGTCTAGCCCCTCTGCTAGAATCGTCCCCCGATGCTGGCGCACGCCGCGGCCCTGCTCCTCGCCCTCTGCGCCGCCCGGCGCGAGCCGGCCTTCGTGGCGGTGGTGGATCCGGGCCACGGGGGCGAGCAGGAGGGGGCGATCGGGCCCGGCGGGGCGAAGGAGAAGGACCTCGCCCTCGAGATCGCGCGGCGGGTGGCGGGGCGGCTCAAGAAGCTCGGGGCCAAGGTGGTCCTCACCCGCACCGGCGACATCGCCGTGCCCCTGGCGAACCGGGCGGCGATCGCCAACGCGATGCGGGCCGACCTCTTCGTCTCCATCCACCTCAACTCCATGCCGACCGCGGAGCAGCGGCGGGTCACGCACGGCGTCGAGACCTACTTCCTCTCCGCCGACGCCACCGACACCCACGCCAGCGCGGTGGCGGCGCGCGAGAACGCGGACCGGCTGGCGGGCGAGCCGGGGGCCGATCCCGACGATCCGGTGGCCTCGATCCTCTCCGACCTCGAGGACGCCGCCTCCCTCCAGAACTCGTCCCGGCTGGCCTACGCGGTCCACGAGCGGCTGGTCGAGGCGCTCGGGGCGGAGGACCGGGGGGTGAAGCAGGCCCCCTTCTACGTGCTGGCGGGGGCGCGGATGCCCGCGGTGCTGCTCGAGGTGGGGTTCATCTCCAACACCCGGGAGGCGGAGCAGCTCCGCAGCCGCGAGTACCAGGAGCGGATCGCCGGGGCGGTGGCGGACGGGATCGCCCGCTTCCGGGCGGAGACGCGGCGGGCGAGCCGCTAGCGCACGGCCCCGCGCCGGCGACGTGGCGCGCGGCCGGCTCCCGTGCTACCTCGTCCCCCCATGCGAACGAACGGTCGCGGCGACCGCGAGCTGCGGAAGATCGTCCTCGAGCCCGGCTTCTCCAAGCACGCGGAGGGGTCGTGCCTGGCGCGCTTCGGCGACACCCACGTCCTCTGCACCGCCAGCGTGGAGGAGCGGGTCCCCCCCCACGTGTTCGGGACCGGGGCGGGGTGGGTGACGGCGGAGTACGGGATGCTGCCGCGCTCGACCCACGACCGGATGCAGCGCGAGGCGGCCCGCGGCAAGCAGCAGGGGCGCACCCTGGAGATCCAGCGGCTGGTCGGCCGGGCGCTCCGGGCGGCGGTCGACCTGCGGGCCCTCGGGACGCGCACCGTCACCCTCGACTGCGACGTCCTCCAGGCGGACGGGGGCACCCGGACGGCGGCCATCACCGGCGCCTACGTCGCCCTGGTGCTGGCGATCCGGGGGCTGCAGCGCTCGAAGAAGATCACCGGCGATCCGGTGAAGCGGAGCGTGGCGGCGGTCTCGGTGGGCATGGTGGGCGGGCAGGTCTGCCTCGACCTCGACTACGGGGAGGACTCCACCGCCGACGTGGACATGAACGTCGTGGCCACCGGCGACGGCGCGCTGGTCGAGGTCCAGGGCACGGCGGAGGGGAAGCCCTTCCCGCGCGCCGACCTGGACCGGATGCTCGACGTCGCCCTGGAGGGGATCGGCCGGCTGGGGGCGCTCCAGGTCGAGGCGCTGCGGGTCGGGTGATGGCGGCTCCTCCCGCGCTCACCCTGCTCTTCGGGACCACCAACGGCGGCAAGCTCCGGGAGCTGCGCCGGCTGGTGGCGGGCCTGCCGGTGGCGGTGGTCTCCCCCGAGGAGCTCGGGCGGCCGCTCCCCGAGGTGGTGGAGGACGGGGCCACCTTCCAGGCCAACGCCGAGAAGAAGGCGAGCGCCTGGGCCCGCTGGGCCGGGCTCCACGCCCTGGCCGACGACTCGGGCCTCTCGGTCGACGCGCTCGGCGGCGCGCCCGGCGTTCACTCGGCCCGCTGGGCGGACCTGGAGCCGGAGGGGGAGCCGGCCAGCCCGGCCTGCGCGCTGGCCGGCGAGGCGGGCGCGGAGCTCGGGCCCGTCGCCGGCCGGGCGGCGCGCGACGAGCGGAACAACGACAAGCTGCTCCGCTCCCTGGCCGGGGTCCCGGAGGCGCGGCGGGGCGGGGAGTACGTGGCCGTGCTGTCGCTCGCCCGCCCGGACGGCACCCTGGTCGAGAGCGTCGCCGGCCGCTGCCGCGGGCGCGTGGGGTGCGGGCGGCGCGGCACCGGCGGGTTCGGCTACGACCCGCTCTTCCTCCCCGACGCCATCCCCGGGCGCACCATGGCCGAGCTCGGTCCCGAGGAGAAGGACGCGGTCTCGCACCGGGGGGAGGCGTTCCGGCGGCTCCTGCCCGTCCTGGCGCGGCTCGCGGGCGAGCGCCGCCCTTGACGGGAACACGTCGGTCCGCTAGAGACGGGCGTTCTCGGAAGCAGCCCGGCGGCGCTCGGCTCCGCCTGTACTTCCGGGGCGTAGCGCAGCCTGGTA